>NZ_CAWQOY010000034.1:0-8985 GCF_963896525.1 Nodularia sp. LEGE 04288 | reverse complement strand
GACGGTAACTTCCCAATGACTAATGACGACCCTAGCCAGTTAACTTTATTTACGCCGACTTACTTATCCGTTTATGTCTTAACCTCCTTGGCGGTTGCCATAATGGCTCATTAAAAAAGATACCGCTTCACAAAAAGCGATACTTCAACTCAAAATTGAGCCGAATCTTCGAGAAATTAGCTCATGAAGGAATGTGGATTTAATAAAATATAGAACCTCACCCCCAACCCCTCTCCTTCTCCCTTTCTATCGTGTACACACAAGTATCGAATTTAGCCAAACCCTCACCGAACAGCCCTGCCAATTATGGGGGGACAAGAATTTTCAAAGTCCCCCAAACTTGGGGGATTTAGGGGGCAAGATAGGCACAAATGAAGACAGGTAGGACTTGTGTGTACACCGTAGCCTTCTCCCTTTGAAAGACGCTATGGGAAAGCAAGGAGAAGGGAGACTTTAAATATGTAAAAACAACCGCGCTATTTGCAGGTAGATCAGGATTCCTGCCACATCTACAAGGGTAGCGCCTAAAGGAGCCGACATTAAAGCCGGATCAAATCCGAGAACCTGGAAGAAAAATGGTAGCATCGCACCACAGAAACTAGCTAAGACGGAAATGGTAAACAAGCTCACGCCAATCACAAGCGCCACAATAGGATTATCTTGCAACAGCATTGCTTCACCTGTCACCATTACTCCGAGAATTGCTCCCAGGATAATACCAGAAATCATCTCTCGGTAAAGAACTTGTTGAATCAAACTTTTTAACTGAGTCTTCTGGGTATTCAGCGCCCGGACGACAACTGTGGCTGTTTGTGTACTGACGTTTCCGCCGTAAGCAATCAGCAAGGGAATAAAGCTAGCAAGTACCACTACTTGTTGTAAGATATACTCTTGACTTTTGATCACAGATGTAGTGGCTGTACTAGCAAGCAGGAGAATAAATAGCCAACCTAACCGCCGTTTCACAATTGCTAGGGGACTATGATCTACATCCTCATTCTCCGCTGGCGGTGCATCCTGTCCAGCCTTGGGTGTATACAGTAACTCAAATAGTTGTATGCGCTCGTCTGGCGATAATTTGTCGAGAAAATCTAAATCAACTTTTTTTTGAAAATCTTCTCTTAGGTGCTGTTGCACGCTGCTATTCAGGGATTGGTAAACTGCGATCGCTTGATGTCTTGGTAGCTTATAAAAAGCTTCTGACTGCCAACCACAGGGAAGTTCTGTAATTTCTGTGGCTATCTCAGATGTTTGCCCATCACTGAATGTGTCTTTAGTCTCCTGGATTTTCACAGAAATACACGGTATGCGGGAAGCTCAGTCACGAAGCGTGCTGAGAGGTAAGCGACACGAGCGATTTTAATCGCCTTCAATCTTTACCTCATCAATAAGTCTATCAACAAACTCTCTTAATCGTTCTTGCCAGTTAGGGACGGTTTTTAATTTATCCTTGACACCGGGTAAAACTTTGAAACAGACAGGGTTTTTATCAAACGGTTGATTGCTTGTAAAGCCTAATTTGTGCTTCTTCTGGAACGGCATTGCTATTTGTCTTACATATTAATATACTAATATACAGTAACATTGCGAGTCGAACAATGCCTTATGGATGCCAACAAATTTTGATTAGTCCAGACAATAACCTAAAAGCTTTGCTTGAATATGTTTGTACAGAAGCAAATAGCTTGATTAACTGTGGAGTTTACTACAGCCGTCAATATTATTTTAAAACTGGAAACTTTCCTAGCAAAGCCGATTTACACAAACAATTAGGGACTATTCAGAAAAACAAACACTATCAGGCTTTATACTCTGATACAGCACAGCAAATATTGACTGGAGTGGCTGAGTCCTTTAAGTCTTATCTGGGGTTGCTAAAAGGGATAAAAAAGGGAACTGTTACTCAAAAGCCAAGATTGCCAAATTACAGAGTATCTGGTGGTTTAGCTTTAGCCACTTTTACTGGACGTTCTCTCAGGTTGAAAGACGGAAAAATACGGTTTCCGTTGGGTAGTTTGGTGAAAACTTGGTTTGGGGTTGATGCGTTTCATCTACCAATGCCGTCAAACTTGGATTTTAAATCCATTAGGGAAGTGAGAATCTTACCACGAAACAGATGTTTTTATGCCGAGTTTGTTTATAAACAGCAGGTAGAAACTATCGAACTTGATAAATCAAAAGTTTTGGGAATTGACCACGGAATAAACAATTGGTTGACCTGTGTTTCTAATGTTGGTACATCTTTTATTGTTGATGGTCTACATCTCAAATCTTTGAACCAGTGGTATAACAAATCAGTCGCTAAAATCAAAGAGAATAAATCTCAAGGCTTTTGGTCTAATAGACTGGCGGCAATTACAGAAAAACGTAATAGACAAATGCGTGATGCTGTAAACAAAGCAGCGAGAATTGTCATCAACTATTGCGTTGAGAACAATATTGGTTCAATAGTTTTTGGTTGGAATCAGGGGCAAAAGAATGGTGCTGATATGGGTAAAAAGAACAATCAAAAGTTTGTTCAAATCCCGACAGCAAAACTAAAAACCCGTATTGAACAACTTTGTGAACAATACGGAATAGATTTTATTGAAACCGAAGAAAGCTATACCTCCAAAACATCGTTCTTAGATAATGATGTTCTACCTACAATCGGTGCAAAACCCCAAGGGTGGAAAAGTAGTGGTATTAGAACAAATCGCGGTTTGTTTAAAACTTTAGCCGGAATCAAAATCAATGCTGACTGTAATGGTGCTGCAAATATTATCCGTAAAGTAGCTACAATATTTAAGTTTGACTTAAGTGGAGTAGGTAGAGGCTGTTTGAGTCAGCCTAAGAAAGTCTATTTATGGACTATTCAGAAATCTCAGTGTCTTTAGACTTGAGAAGCTTAAAGGAGTCTATCGATGAGTGATACATAGTGTGGGATGATTACTCGTTTTCCTTTTCACTAATATCAATGATAACGAGTATAATCACTAAATTTGCGGGTAGTTATATATTTATTCCTCTGGGCAGAAATATTTTTTGGGCGCTGGAGATATTTAATGTTTTGGCAAGTTTTACAAAAAAGCGATTTCGGTGACAAATTGGAGTTGTTGCCGCAATTTTTGGAGTAAATCTAAACTCTTTTCATAGGCTATGTTTTTTCCTTGGTTTTCAAAGTCCTCAGATGCCTTTTTCAGGTCAGCGATCGCACCTTGATGATACCCTAAGCGATATCGCGCTATTCCCCGATTTAGGTAAGCAGGGGCATGACTAGGGTTAAGTTTGATAACTTGGGAAAAATTGCGGATTGCAGCGACATTATCCCCGTTTCTACCATCAGCACAGCCGAGATTAAAGTAAGCTCGATCATCCTGACCATTGAGGCGAATTGCCCGATTAAAGTCGAGCATAGCGGCTGGGGAGTCTTGCAAAACTAAGTGAGCTAAACCTCTGTCATTGTAGATATCGGCGAGGGATGAACTTGTGGTTGGGGGAATTTGAGTTAGGGCTAAATTGTAATCAGCGATCGCCTCGGAGTAATTTCCCTCACCTGCGTGGGCTAAACCTCGGTTGTAGTAAGCGCGAAAATCAACAGGGTGAAGTGCGATCGCTTGGTTATAATCAGCAATGGCACCTGGATCATTCCCTTGTCTGTATTGTGCTAGTCCTCGGCTCAAATACGCTGACAAATTATCTGGGGCTAAATTTATCGCTTGATTACAATCTGTAATGGCTTGGTGGTAATCTTGTAATTCCAGATGAGCCTGACAGCGATCGCTATAAGCTAAAGCCAAATCTGATTGCAGTTCCAGCGCCTGGTTAAAATTCTCGATCGCCTCAAGATAATTACCACGCTGCATATTACTTACACCCAAACTTAAAAAGTCACTGGCTGTAATTTTTATATTGACAATAGGTAACGAATATGCTGTGGGAGTTGAACAATTTAGTAAAAAAGCCAACACTAGACTGAGAAACAATCGCCAGAAATAAGTCATAAGCATCCTATTTGACAATTTCAGCAGTAGTAAACTTAACCAAAAAAGCCCTGCCAACTCAACTATTTAACGTTTAACTAATATTTTTAATTTTAGATTTGCTTAACCAGAGTATACGCAGCAAGAGCGAGTATTTTAGATTGATATTTCTCCCCTTTCCGCTGGCGGGGCTACCGTGTACACACAAGTCCTGCCTGTCTGCGTTTGAGCCTGTTTTGCCCCCTAAATCCCCCAAGTTTGGGGGACTTGGAAAATTCTTGTTCCCCCATAATTGGGGGTTAGGGGGCGATTCGATCACTTCTGTGTACACCGTAGGCTTGCGGGGAGGGGTGGAATAACCGTGGGAATTATAACTAATTAACCAAACTCGATCTAACTACTACAAGTTGGCGTAAATAAACAGACCATTCAAAATCCATGAAAAGCCCATTTTATAAGCTTTTTGACTTTTGACTTTTGACTTTTGACTTCACGGCGGTACTACCAACCTTTATCTGCTTGTTCCAGCACATAAGCAGCTACATCTTCCATTTGGTCTGCTTTTAAACGACCTTTGAAGGCAGGCATCGCATTTTTACCATTTGTCACTTGACTAATAATTGCCTCTGCTGAGTACAAACCATACTTTTCTAAAGCGTCCTTTTTCAAAGTTTTTTGAGCTTGAACTAGATTTTTACCACCCGCATGACAAGAAGCACAATTAGCACCAAATATTTTGGCTCCACTGACTGTATCTGCTGCCAAAGCTGGACTACTGAAGGCAAAGGTGAAGATAGTTATGCCTAAAAGTAGCAAGGAAATTATTCTTTTCATCTCGTGTTCTCTCTGCAAAACGGCTGATTCGGTACAATACCTTTGATAATTTTCAGTTGAATGAATTGCCTGTGTCAAAAGACAAGCTGTCAAACTTCACCGGGATGAAAGATATTGTAATTTTCTGCTTCAACCTTTATTTGCTAACTCTTGCATCGCCTCTTCTGTAACGCGACAAATTCGCCACTCATCTAAAATATCAGCGCCCATACTGCGATAAAATGCTTGTGCCGACTCATTCCAATCCAACACACTCCACTCTAATCGTCCACAATTACGCTCTACAGCTATTTGGGCTAATTTAGACAAAAGAGCTTTACCAATGCCTTGACGGCGATATTCTGGCAAGACAAACAAATCTTCCAAATAAATTCCAGGCTTAGTTAGAAAAGTAGAATAATTAGAAAAAAACAGGGCAAAACCAACAGCTTGCCCTGAATATTCTGCTAATATTGCCTCAACATACTTTGGGGAGCCAAATAAATGCTCCTGGAGATCCAAAGCATTCCCAGTTACGGCGTGAGATAATTTTTCGTACTCAGCTAGCTCCTTAATTAAATCAAACAGTACGTTGCTATCAGGTGGTTCAGCTAAACGCAAAATCAAATCGCTACGAGAAATCATTAGTCCATAATCCATAATCCATAGTCCATAGTTTATAGTCAATTCTGTAAAATTTTTGACTAATAATTAATAACTACAGACAGAATTCCGAACTCACGGAACACCAAAAAATAAATTACCCAAAATCGTAGGGTGGGTTAGCGTAGCGTAACCCACCTTGACCAGAAATAATGACGCATGACGCACTACGAATTAGATTAACCAACCCTTTAAGCGCTTGGCGATATGAGGACGACGCAGTTTCCGCATAGCTTTGCTTTGAATTTGGCGGACTCGTTCACGGGACAAATTGAACATATTCCCGACTTCTTCTAAGGTACAGGGTTCGCTGGTGGTCAAACCGTAGCGCAAAGAAATTACGTCTTTTTCCCGTGGAGTTAGCACATCACCCAAGACATCCCAAATCTCCTGACGCATCATATTTTCATTCATTTTTGCTTCTGGAGATAAGTTATCCTCATCTTCTAGCAAATCCATCAGTTCTGTGTCTTCCTCTTTACCTACACGGTGATTCAGAGAAAGTGCTTGTCGCCTTAGCTGTTGCAATTGGCGCAGTTGTTGGACGCTAATTTCCAAAGCTTCTGCCATTTCCGCTTCATTGGGATTGCGACAGAGTTTTTGTTTGAGTTCTCGTTGAGCTTTTTTGAGCTTGTTAAGTTTTTCAACAATGTGGATAGGTAAACGGATAGTTCGCGCGTCATTGGCGATCGCCCGCGTAATTGCTTGTCTGATCCACCAGTAGGCGTAGGTAGAAAACTTATAACCTTTATCTGGATCAAATTTTTCGGTCGCCCGGTTTAAACCCATTGCGCCTTCCTGAATTAAATCCAGAAAAGGTACGCCCCGATTCAGGTATCGCTTGGCGATTGACACCACCAATCTCAAATTGGAGCGAATCATTTTGCGTTTGGCGACGCGACCTTGATATAAGCGACTTTCTAGTTGCTTTTCAGTCATCTCTAGCTGGGAGGCTACTTGTACCTTACTGGTTGGCTGTCCCAGTTCTAATTCCAAAGCAGCTTGGACTTCCCTAACTTCCTCTAGAAACCTGACTCGCCGCGCTAACTCTACCTCTTCGTCGGGCTTTAACAACGGATAACGCGCCATTTCTTTAAAAAACGCGCCTACAGCATCATCATGCTCGGTCTTATTGTATCCTGAAGGCCGAGCTGCCGCCATGTGATCCCCATCACGTTCTTCTGAGTCCAGATGTTCCATAACTGGGGGTTCTGACTCCACCACTGGGTCTAGAAGTTCGAGTGAGGGATCTTCATGTTCAACAGTAGTTTCCAGTATTTCCATTGTTCCCAATTCAGCAATGTTCATAGTTTCCTTTAGGGATTGTTGCTTTGTTTGGTACATAATTTAGTGACAGCCGCTTGCTTGAAGCTTTGGTAGTTTTCCCTAACAAACAAATGCACCCCTTTGTCAGAAAAATACATTTTCTTGCTAATTGCTTATTCAAAGCGTGAAAATCAGCCCCTCGCTGTCATTTCGTGGCTCCTGCTAGATAGAACCTCTAACAAATACTGGTTTTTGCACCCAAAAACTATCTTCTCAGGTTCCAACAGAGATATTCCTTATTTTTTTCTTAATACCCAACTCTGTCAAATACCCCAACCTTTATCCACCTTAACAAATATAAAAAACTCAAGTAAATACCCCCCAAGCTTAAATCTTTTATAAATTACATAAGTTTTTAAGCTTGACCAGCGAAAAATTATTCCAGAAATCATAGTCTTGGTTTGGATTAGGTGCTTATTTCCGCAAGCGTCCTCAAGGACACAGGTTGACTAGTTTAATTTTCTGAAATAATTTATTTGTATAAAAGCATCTCATATACACAAAGGGTTGAATATCTATCAAGGGGCTGAAAAACCATATGTCCGATTTAGTAATTAGTCCGACTATTTCAATAATCTCTGGAAAGAGAAGTTGATTTTTTATAGCAGACTTTAAATATTTATGGCACGTATTGTTAAGACAAAATTGTCTAGTAAATTACATAAAAGGAAACTTATCAAGTATTATGTGGAACAAAAGTATTATGAAATACATTTTACCACCCAAAAATAAAAATCTTTTATGAAGCTAAGTGAACTCTAAAGAACTAAGTGAAAGCCAGAGAAACATTCGTCTAGAGAATTGCAAAACCATGTATAAAAATGCCATAAATTTACTCGATTTGCGGGTTGCTGAACCTGGAGAAACTTACGAAACTGAAAATGTAAATCGATGGATTGAAGTTCTGGTAGACTGTCCAGGAACTACGGGATTATTTACCTATCGATTGCCAACGCAGTTAAAAATAAAACCCGGTGATATCTTAAGTGTACCATTTGGTACTCAAAAAATAGGCGCGATCGCCATTCGTTTATTGACAAAACCAAATATCGATTTACCACCAGAAAAAATCAAGGAAGTAGAAGATATAGTCAGCGAAGGATTCTTCCCCAGTACTTATTGGTTAGTATTAAATCGAGTAGCTGCATATTACTATACGCCTTTAATTCAGGTGATCCGGGTGGCATTACCGCCAGGCTTATTGGGGCGATCGCAACGTCGTATCCGCTTGCTCCCAGAAGCAGAAATAAAAAGACAAAATTCCTCATCTTTAACTTTCCTGACTCCCCCAGCCCAGCAAGTTTTAAACCTTTTGCAAACTCAAGCAGTCGGAGACTATAGCTTCGTCTACCTGCAACAAAAAGTCAAAACAGCCTATAAAGGTGTGCGGGAATTGTTGCGATTTGGGTTAGTAGAAAGTTATTTAGAACCACCGCGACTAAATCGGCCAAAGAGACAAAAAGCCGTTACCTTGATTGGTGACATTGATGGTGATTTAACGACTCGCCAACGAGAAATTTTGGAAGTATTGCGACGACGTGGCGGAGAATTATGGCAGAGCGAATTATTACAAATTTGTCATGCTAGTTCCTCTACCCTGAAGACAATGGCACAAAAGGGCTACATCGTCATTGAAGACAAAGAAGTGCTGCGAACAGAACAGGGACTAGCATTAGCCCCAGACAGCCCCAAAACGTTAAATCCTCACCAACTCAATGCCTTAACGACTATCCAAGCCCTGAATGGGTTTGCTCAAGTCTTGTTGCATGGGATCACAGGTTCAGGCAAAACAGAGGTATATTTACAAGCGATCGCACCTCTACTCAATCAAGGTAAATCCGCCCTAGTTTTAGTTCCCGAAATTGGCCTCACGCCCCAGCTAACAGACCGTTTCCGCGCCCGTTTCGGCGGTAAAGTCAGCGTTTATCACAGCGCCCTTTCCGAAGGCGAACGTTACGACACTTGGCGACAAATGCTCACCGGAGAACCCCAAATCGTCATCGGGACTCGGAGCGCCATTTTTGCTCCTTTACCCAATTTAGGTTTAATCATCTTAGACGAAGAACACGACAGCAGCTTTAAACAAGATTCTCCCATCCCCACCTACCACGCCCGCACCGTCGCCCAATGGCGCGCCGAATTAGAAAATTGTCCTTTAATTCTCGGTTCCGCCACCCCTTCATTAGAAAGTTGGGTAAATCTCGCCAATACCCCACACCCC
>NZ_CAWQOY010000033.1:0-95322 GCF_963896525.1 Nodularia sp. LEGE 04288 | reverse complement strand
ACCCCCAATTATGGGGGAACAAGAATTTTCAAAGTCCCCCATTTTACCCCCAAATTTGGGGGTCACGGGGGCAGGGGATTTAGGGGGCAAAACAGGCTCAAACGCAGACAGGCAGGACTTGTGTGTACACCGTAGCCTCGCTTGCGGGGAGGGTTAGAGAGAGGTTCTTTTTATGCATCTTTAATATAAAATTGGTATAATACCAATTTAAAAATCTTTGCCATGCCATAAAGCGGCTGTATGGGCTGACCTGATGATACTCCTACTTATGTATCTGGAGTACATATTCACAAGAATGCGCTCATATGCTTGCTGTATAAAATTATATAAGTTTTGCTAGCCACGACATCGGCAATACACTGATCCAAAACTCTGATGCAGTTATCCCGTGACTCCGACTTTTGATCAGCCTGGGAGTCTCAAAAAGGCACATTGTGGCAGCAAATTTAGATGGCTATTTCCACTAGATTTAGCAACTACCCACACTTGTTTATAGTATTATTTAATACTCGATTTTTATAAAAATGTGGCTTTTTAATTCCATGTTTAAAGATTTTACGCACCATATTTCGTAAGCTAGCGTCTCCTCTCAACACGATATCTCTGAGATTCTGTTCGGGGCGACCTCGAAAAGAAGTAACATGATAGTACTTGTGTACATCAGCAGGTTTTGGCGAAAAATAGTAGTTAGATACACAACAGCGCTGACCATGATAATTAATGGGGCTAACGGAGTGCCAAGAAGTTTTATTAGTCACCATAATAACTAGCCGATTGAACTTACTGTGAATAGTTCTACAAGGCTGCTTTAAATCTTGATCCCAAAGCTCTAAGTTACCGCCATAATTTTCTTGCCAATTGGGAGTTACATAGTACAGTAAATTCAACACACGATAGTTACTGATATCTTTATCATGGGAATTATCTAGATGGGGATTTAAAAAACAGCCATAATCCATGAGGCTAACACCACCAGCATAAAGGTATTCATCTGGCATCAATTGTTCCAATCCCGTTATTTCGGCAATCAGGTTCACTATTCTAGTATCCTGAAACGCATAGATAATTTCTTCTAAGAGCGGGTCATACTTGTCTAATTGTATACCAACGTACTTATGTTCTCTCAGGTCTTTTAACTGCAATAAGTTTTTTTTATCGGGAAATGCATGATATATTTTTAATACATCCTCTTCATTTAATAAATCATCTAAGTAACAGGTATTTATCCTGTTCTCGATCATAAATTGTTTTTTTAAAGCCGATTTAGATTGTTCAAGTTTATTTAAAATTTGCTCGGTATAATAACTTTTTGAAGTTTTGGTTAGCATTTACAATTTTTTCCGGATCGAGTAAAAAAGATTTGAATATAATATAGCATTTTTAGAAAAATGGTCTAACTGAAGACTAAAAAAATTTAAAATTATTACATAAGTCAGTTTTATTTCACAAAAAAAATAATTATTTGGGGATTTTTCCTGTTAAATTTATACTAAATTACGATAGGCAACGATAAATATACATAATTGTCCCGAAAATAATCGCTGCAACCAAAAGTAATTTGCTATACTTCGTGCTATCAAAAAGCAAATAAGTAAATACACGCTTAAATAATTGACTATATGTTAAAAGAAGTGGATACAAATTGCTCTCAGTATTTTGCTCAACCAAACAAAATTGATGGATGGGATGAAGATATTATTATTTGCCCTATTTTAAATCCCACCCCAGCTATCCAAGCCAACAGCTACTACTTTGGACATCCAGAATGGGGATTAAATTATTTTCAAGCCTGTCACAGAAATGAAAAGTTTGTAGAACTGTGGCAAGCTGTGATTGGTAGTTGGCAAGATAAAGTAGTGGTGGATATCGGTTGTGGCCCAGGCAATGTCTATGCCTCTCTCAAAGAGTTTTGTGGTGAACCGCAGTTATTACTGGGTGTAGATGTTTCTCTCGGCGCACTGAAAATGGCTCGCCAACTCGGATATACAGCAGTCCTAGCAGATGCTCAAAATCTACCTTTTGTTTCTGGGTTTGCTGATATTGTGATGCTTAATGCTAGCTTGCATCATTGCGATGATATGCCAAAAGTTTTGCAAGAGGCAGCTAAAT
This sequence comes from Nodularia sp. LEGE 04288, assembly GCF_963896525.1. Classification (NCBI taxonomy): domain Bacteria; kingdom Bacillati; phylum Cyanobacteriota; class Cyanophyceae; order Nostocales; family Nodulariaceae; genus Nodularia; species Nodularia sp. LEGE 04288. The sequence goes on along the minus strand of NZ_CAWQOY010000033.1, from coordinate 93,213 downwards.
TGGTACGTCCTGGCGGGCTTTTAATTACAGATCACGATCCTCAAAAAAGTGCTTATCAGTTTAAAGGTTTAGGTTCACTACTGTGGAAAATACGGTTACCAATTTATAAGTATATTAAACGTGGGGGACATTCTAGCTCAGAGGAGCAATTCTGGGGCTTGGCAACAGAGGTACATCACAAAGCGTTTGATGGTGTGACATCAGAGATGTTTGATCAAGTCTTAGAACCGATGGGCTTTAGAGTTAAGGTTTACCCCCATAACCATACTGTCGGTGCAGAAGCATTAAAGGGTAATTACGGTAAGCCTTTTTGGAAGTATCGTCTAGCTCAAAGACTATCAGGCATAGACCCCAATTCTCTAGAAGCTGCATTGTCGTTGATGTGTGTTGCCACACGGTATTGATCCTAAAGATGGCTATGCTAGCTTTGTCATTGACGTTTTAATTTCTCTGCTTCAATGATCCGAATTGCCAGGATAGTCTCGGCTAAAACCCGATGAAATACGTAATACCAACCATGCCAACCATCGAAAATCCAGCCTTCGATGATCAAGCAATAGAGAAAGACCATCCCAGGAGCCAAGATTTTTTTTCTGCGGATACGATCAACCCAATCAAGTTCGTTGATGGGAGTTTCTAGTATTTTCTTGGCTTCAAGTACTGTATAACGTTCTTGTGACCATAACCAACGACTAAATGGTTTGCGATCGTCATGGTAGAGATAAGCAGATAGGACATCTGATTTACCAGTCAGTTGTAAAACTTGTGTATGTCCATCATCAATATAAATAGCTTTGCTTTTTTGAAATAGAACTTGACGAGGCGGGAGGATTCTGGTGTTACGCACGGGTTTGCCAAACACACAATACTTGAATCTGACAAAGTAGCCATCAATTTCTCCATCCATCGGTAAAGCGGCTATTTCCGAGATTAAATCATCTGTAACTATATAGTCTGCATCTAGAGAAAGCACCCAGGGAGATTTGACTTGTTCTAAGCCATAGTTCCATTGTTTACCGTGGGTATCAAATTCACGCTTAAATACCTGGACTTGTGAATAGGAGTGAAGAATTTCCAGGGTTGTATCCGTACTATAACTATCAATAACTATGATTTTTTTTGCCCAAGTGAGATGCTCAAGGGTGCGTCTAATATTGGCCGCTTCATTATAAGTGAGAATCAGAGGAGTAATGTGTTCTAACATGGATACAATAATTTCATTAGAATTAGAGCAATTCTCTGTAGTAGGCGTTTGCATAGAAAATGAGCTAATTTATTTAGTCTGTCATTGATTCTTGTTATTGGATAGCATAGATAAGCTGGAATTTGTCAATTTTTTAAATGTAAATTATCTGATTTTCCGGAGTTAGATCGTAATTTTGGTTTTTGTGGAATGTATTTGACTACATTGATGGTAATAAAAACACATAATAATAGCACTAGATAAAAATTTATGTGAGATTTTACCCAATTAATCACATAAATTAACGCAGACCTGGAGAATATTTGAGACTACTGGCAAAAAATTAGTAGGAAACGAAGGAATCATTGAGTGCTTGAGTGGTAATGATGCTGGCGCTCTGCTGTGGTTGGTGGATCTCAGTAAAATTGCCTTTGCCAGAAGTTTTTGGAGAAGCGATCGCACAACCCCTGCCAAATGTAACGGATTGCAACGTATAATGAGAACGACAAAAGGATCAAAAAATATTGAAAGGCAGTAAGTTGAAATGCGAGTAGCGATCGCGGGTGCTGGACTAGCAGGATTATCCTGCGCGAAATATCTCACAGACGCAGGTCACACTCCCATTGTCTTGGAAAGCCGGGATGTACTGGGTGGTCTGGTTGCGGCGTGGAAAGACTCTGACGGCGACTGGTACGAAACCGGATTACACGCCTTCTTTGGGGCATACCCCAATATGCTGCAATTGCTGAAGGAATTGGGCATCGAGGACAGACTTCAGTGGAAAGAGCATACACTGATTTTCAATCAACCGGAAAAGCCTGGTACACTATCACGTTTTGATGTTCCAGATATTCCATCTCCTTTTAACGTGATTGCATCGATTCTTCGCAACAAAGATATGTTGACTTGGGAGCAGAAGATTCGGTTTGCAATTGGCCTGCTACCAGCAGTGGTTCGGGGTCAGCAGTATGTTGAGGACATGGACAAATACAGCTTCTTAGAGTGGCTGGAAAGGCAAGGAGTTGGCGAACGCGTCACTAGTGACGTTTTTATCGCCGCGTGTAAGGCGCTGACCTTTATCAATCCCGAAGAAGTGTCTGCCACAATTCTCTTAACTGCACTAAATCGCTTTCTCCAAGAACGATATGGTTCCAAGATTGCGTTTTTAGATGGTTCGCCCACAGAGCGATTGTGTCAGCCGATGGTAGATTACATCACTGAGCGGGGTGGCGAAGTCCGCCTCAACTCGCCTTTAAAACAGATTTTGCTGCACCCTGATGGGACTGTCAAAGGATTTTTGCTCAGGGGGTTAAACGGCGCTGAAGATCAAGTCTTGACGGCTGATATGTATGTATCCGCCATGTCAGTTGACCCACTGAAGGTGATGTTACCAGAACCTTGGCAGCAAATGGAGTATTTCCAGAAGCTAGAAGGGCTGGAAGGCGTACCTGTAATTAATGTACATTTGTGGTTTGACCGGAAACTCACAGAAATTGATCACCTCCTCTTTTCGCGATCGCCCCTCCTCAGCGTTTATGCTGATATGAGCAATGCTTGTCGTGAATATGCTAATTCTGAGCGTTCCATGCTGGAATTAGTCTTAGCTCCGGCAAAAGATTGGATCACCAAATCGGATGAGGAAATTGTTACCGTCACTATTGCTGAGTTGGAAAAACTCTTCCCCGATCATTTTGGGCAAGAAAATCCCGCGAAATTGCTGAAATCTCATGTGGTGAAAACACCGCGTTCAGTTTACAAAGCGACCCCAGGTCGTCAACAGTACCGCCCCTTACAGTCAACCCCCATAGCTAACTTCTTTCTCTCAGGGAGTTACACCATGCAACGCTATTTAGGCAGTATGGAAGGTGCCGTACTTTCTGGTAAGCTGACAGCGCAGGCGATTTCTGAAGCACGCCCGGTAGCAAATTCCTCAGACCTGCAAACGCCAACCCGACCGCCCGCAACGAATGCTGCAACTGCCTGATTCCCCTCCGCGCATGAAAACGCTGGTCTCTGTAGACGAGTCCTACAAACTTTGTCGGCAACTTATAGCCAAGTATTCCGCGACTTTTTACCTAAGCACTTTGCTCCTGAGCGAAGAAAAACGTCCTGCCATTTGGGCGATTTACGCTTGGTGTCGCCGCACAGATGAACTGGTAGATGGCCCCGGATGTGCCATGACTACGCCAGAAACCCTAGACTTATGGGAAGAGCAGCTCGAATCAATTTTTGCTGGACACCCAGTGGAAAATTATGACGTAGCTTTGGCTGATACTGTTCGACGCTTTCCAATGGACATTCAGCCCTTCCGGGATATGATTGCTGGTCAGCAAATGGATTTATATCGTAGTCGCTATGAAACCTTTGAGGATTTATACCTCTACTGTTACCGCGTCGCTGGTACTGTCGGCTTAATGTCAACGTCAGTCATGGGATTGGATGAAACCAGAAATACAGCCCCGTGGAACTGTCAACAACAGCACTATATGCCGACTGCTGAAGAAATTGCCTTGGGAATTGCCAAACAACTCACAAACATCCTCAGAGATGTAGGTGAAGATGCACAACGTGGGCGAATTTATATTCCTCTAGAGGATTTGGCACGATTTAATTACACCGAGCAAGATTTGTTGAAAGGTGTAGTAGATGACCGCTGGCGCTCCCTCATGCAATTTCAAATTAACAGAGCCAGACAGTTTTATACTAAAGCCGAAAGAGGTATTACTTACCTATCAACTGATGCCCGTTGGCCTGTATGGGCGGCTCTCATGCATTACAGTCGAATTTTAACCATAATTGAACGCAACGATTACAACGTGTTTACTCAACGTGCCTACGTACCCCAATGGCAAAAATTACTTTCTTTGCCAGTAGCGTGGATGCGATCTCAAGTGCTTTAATCAGGTCAGTAGTCAGAATAATTCGTAATTCGTAAGTTTTGCACCCCATAAATAAATTGAGCAAAACCTGAAACATTGACTGCATTTCGTTTTTATCCATTGATAAATTAAGTAGCTCTGTCTATGAATTACGAATTACGAATTATTTAATTAATTAGTCATTGGTCATTTGCCATTCGTGAGTGAGTGCAGTCTGATCCCAGGGGAATCAGCCAAGGGATTCATCGACCAGCTTTAGTCATCCATAAAGCCCGTGCGAGCATAGCTGCACTCAGGATTATGAGTTTTTCTGACATACCGAGTGGAATTATGCAGCCACTATGTTGCTTTGTTTCCCCCCGTTGTAGCCTGAGAACACTCCTAGATTTTGCCCTAGTTCCCACCACTTCCCTTGTGGACATGGTATTTCCAGGACTAATGACTGAGGACGAATGACTTGGCAAAGTGGTTTGATAATTGACAGTTGACTAACTCAAAAAAGTCTGCTACTATTATTATCTGTAGCCCACCTGGAGAGGTGGCTGAGTGGTCGAAAGCGACAGATTGCTAATCTGTTGTACGGCAGGTAACTCCGTACCGAGGGTTCGAATCCCTCCCTCTCCGTTTTGCTGAATTGAAACACAAGTCTTGAGTTTACTGTCTAGCCATAAATCAAGTTTAGCTAGAGTCAGTCTTACCAAGGTCAAATCAACCAACAAATATTGATGTGTTGGTAAACAGTTTTACTTCTCTGGGTAGATGTTATCATTTATCCTTTGGAGTCTGTTAAGATGGGGCTAATTTAAAAACTTAGCTGGAATCTTAGTTTTAGGCTCCTATATCTGAGGAGTGGAATAAACTATGCCAAGAATTAATACTACCCTAGCGTTGAGTATAGCTACCCTAGCAGCAGGTTTGCTTTTGGGAGCTTGCGAAAATGCTAATAACACCAATAGTACAACTGATAGTACTCCAGGGAACACAACCGCTAGTAGTCAAGGATTAAAAATTGGGACTTTATTACCAGCAACTGGTGACCTAGCTTCTATTGGACAGCAAATGTCAGGCTCAATTCCCTTGCTAGTGGAGACTGTTAACGCTTGCGAGGGCGTGAATGGGCAACCAGTCTCATTGATAGAAGTAGACGACCAAACCGATCCTAGAGCTGGTGCGGCGGGGATGACCAAATTGGCAACTCTGGACAAGGTAGCTGGTGTCGTTGGTTCCTTTGCTAGTAGCGTTTCTACTGCTGCTGTCTCAGTTGCCGTACCGAATCAAGTGATGATGATTTCTCCTGGTAGTACTAGTCCAGTTTTTACACAAAAAGCCCAACAAGGCGACTTTAAAGGTTTTTGGGCGCGCACAGCTCCTCCTGATACCTACCAAGCATTAGCATTAGCTCAACTAGCTAATCAAAAAGGCTTCAAGCGAGTTTCCACAGTTGTGATTAATAACGACTATGGGGTTGGATTTGAAAGAGCATTTGTCGAAGCTTTTGAAAAATTGGGTGGAACTGTAATTAATAAAGATAAGCCAATCCGCTACGATCCCAAAGCTCAAACATTTGACACCGAAGCTGCTGCTGCTTTTGCGGGAAAACCAGATGCAGTGATTGCCGTTCTCTATGCTGAAACAGGCAGTCTGCTCCTCAAAACTGCTTACCAGCAAGGTTTGACTGATGGTGTGCAAATTCTGCTGACAGATGGAGTCAAATCACCCACTTTTCCCGACCAAGTAGGCAAAGGCGCTGATGGCAGACATCTCTTAGCTGGGGCGCTAGGTACAGTCCCCGGTTCCGATGGGAAAGCTTTAGCAGATTTCAATAAGCTTTGGCAAGAGAAAAAAGGTAGTTCCCCTGGGGAATATGCTCCCCAAGCTTGGGATGCTGCTGCTTTGTTGGTACTCGCAGCACAAGCCGCCCAGGAAAACACAGGCGTTGGAATTTCTAATAAAATCCGTGAGGTTGCCAATGAACCTGGTACAGAAGTTACTGATGTCTGCGCGGGGCTGAAGTTACTGCGAGAGGGTCAAGACATTAACTATCAAGGTGCTAGTGGCAATGTAGATATTGATGCCAATGGTGATGTTGTCGGTGTCTACGATGTTTGGAGTGTGGCAGCAGATGGCAAAATTCAGGTGATTGACAAAGTTAGTCCTAATCCTCAATAGTAGCTCCCACAGGCTGGAGGTTGAAGTTACAGCGTCAGGACTTTAGTTGTCAAACAGGGCTAAAGTCTTGACTTGAGAAATGCGAGAGTTAGGCTTTACTCTGTCCGCAGAATAATCTCAGAGTCTTTAGACCTGATAGTGTCAGTCACGCTAGCTTCTAGAGTTTTGACCTGAGTTTGTAATTCTACGATTCTTTGCATATGCGATCGCTCTAGGGAATAACCTAACCAGAGAAAGCTACCACCGAACACAGTCACGACCGCAGCCAAAATACCAGTCAGCAATGTCACCTGGGAGCGAAGATGTTTTACTTCCTGAAGCTGATACTGAGGCTTGGGAAGAGGATTCAGGTTTGTGTCCGGATTTTCCAGAACCAATTCTGCGATCGCTACTTTCGCTTCCTCTATGCTTGTGAAAGCTACCTGGCTTTGCAACCAGTTAGTAATTAATGGAGAACCATTTTTTTGAAACCAGCGCCAGGCCAAAATTCTAAATACTGGCTTGGATGTCCTGGAAATTAGTTTCAGACTTCTATTGAGAGTCCGAGAACGAAGCTTCTGGTTAATCAGGTTAGTTGAGCCGACATGATAAAGATAATCTAATATTAACTTGATTGTAGTTTCTTCTCTAGAAATCAAATTTTCCAGCAATAAATGAACATCATGCATGAGTTCTTTTTCTTTTTGCTTTTCTACCAGAAAATTTGTGGTGTTCTTAGCTGTTTCATCTGGTTGATTCATATATATACGCCAGTTTTTAATTAAATATTTATTTGTTATTATTCAACTTGAAATAATTGCTGCCCATCTCCAAAGCTAGAAAGTGGCATGATTTGGTAAACTGTGGTGTGACTTGATCGCAGTTTAGCTGTGAAAGTAGATATTTTGAATTATCGCAGAATTTAAGCATGGTATCAAGATGAAAAAATATGTAATTTCAAGTGATACTCATGATGTCACCGATATCACTCGTTATAACTATTAACTCACTATTTTATAGTCTCTTAGGTGTTGATTAAAAAATCAGAAACTTTAAAGTTGCCAAAGGCAAAAGCGTAAATCACTTTTGCCTTTTATTTTTCAGATTATGTGATTAGAAGCCACCGAAATTGTAACCAACTCCTAACAACAAACCGACATCAGTCTCTCTAAAAAATCCAGCATTCACGGAAGCTGTGGCAGTGAATTGAGGATTTAGAGGAAAATCTATACCCCCAGTTATTAACAAGGCCGTTTTGGAGTCATCACCGGTTTTAATCGCTGCACCTACTCCAACATAAGGGGCGATCGCTAAGGGTTCGTCAAATGGATCTGCTGACTGTAAGCTGAAATCATAGGTGACGGGAACCAGGATTGTGGTGTTTTCGCCAAACACTGCTGACGGTCTGACCGATATGGTATTTGTCAGTCCCACTTTACTGATGACTGCAAAATTGCCGTCAGCTAAAGATGAGTCACCACCACCTATACCAATGTTACCACCTACACCAACATAGGTTCTAGCGCGAGGAGCAGATCTACGAACATCTATATCTGCTTGTGCTACCTGAGTAGGAGAAGATTGAGCCGTCGGTTTTGATTCAGGAATTAAGGCTGCTGATGAAGTTAATGCTGTTCCTGGTACAGGTGTGAGTGTGAGATTAGCAACTTCCTGGGTTTGAGCGCTGGGGAATTGCTGTAAAGTAATGGCATCGGCAGATGTGGCATTTACAGAAGACTCAGCTAGCATTTGAGTATCCACTGTTTCAGCAACAGCAGACAGACTACTTCCCAAGACTGTCAGGACAGCTAGACTGGGTAAGTAAAACAAACCTTGGCGTTCGCGTAGGGTATTGTAGACAAGAAAAATAATATTCACATTCACTCCTTCCGAAATATTGCCGTAATCGGCATTCTGTGCTGATGATTTCACAAAATTGGGCGATATTCAAACTGTAACATTTGAAATTCAGTTATCACATCCTTAAGTAGACATAAGTCTTGTTAAAAATACTGGGTACTGAGTAGTAAAAATGAGGAGATCACAAGGGCAGGCACTCAATAAATGCACGGTATGGGGTGCTGGTGACTCGAAAATTAATTGTTTAATCGATTGCGTAGCATGATTTTCAGAATGCGTAACAACATTGACATGATATTTATCTATCTCTAGGAGGAATTAAAGTCGTGGTGATTAATACTAAATAAGTAACTATTCCGATCACCTGACGAACTTTAACTGTAAATCTCCTCTGGGCTATTTTTGATCTGGGGGAGATTTTTTTTCAATCCGCTTTGGATCTCTTGTTTGAAGGACTTTACCATTCCGCCAGAGCGATCGCTATTCCTTGTTGCAAATCTGGTGTGAGTGTGGAATTATTCGCTAATTGCTGTAATTGTTGATATGCAAAAGTTGCATCCAGTTTTTTGAGTGCGGCGATCGCATTTAATCTCACAATTTGATTACCATCTGCTAGCAATAAAATTAATGGTTCCACAGCCTGCTTGTTTCCTAACTGTCCCAAACCCAAAGCGATCGCACTTTTAATCCTCGCCTCCAAAGGATGTGCCACTGTGAGCAGATGCGGTGACTGCAAAATATCTAATAAAATTTCGGCAGATGGTGTCATTAACTGCGGCTTCTGCACTTGCCCCAAAACTGTGATAATTTCCTGCCAGAGTGTCTGTGATCTGCTGTGATAGAGTGCTTGTTGCAAATACGCCAAACCGGATAAAGTCTCCACCCAGACTAAAGCGCGGATAATTTCTAATTGCAGCTTGAGTGGTGTATTGGGTGAAATTAACACCTGAAATAAATGCTGCGCCGCCGCATCAGTACCCATTCGGGAAAGAGCGATCGCAGCTGCACAACAAACCTCAAGATTCAAATCGGATAATCGAGGTTGCAATCTCGCCACTAAATCTAGTTCTAGACATAAATCAGGGCGACAACCTAAAGCCAGCACTGAGGCACGTCTGACAGTGGCGGAAACGTCATCTAAAGCATTTAATAGGACTGGTGGTACACGTTGATCATGAAAGCTGCTGAGGGCTTCTAGGGTGGCGCTGCGGACTGCGGCTTGTGAATCTTGGACAACACTCAATAAAGGTGTAATTGTCTCCTGAGTGCGAATGTAAGCAAGCGATCGCACTGCTAAAAGTCTTGTCTGTTCCTCAGCCAAAAGTTGAGTTAGGGCTGTAATCGCCAGAGTCCCCATTTGCCCTAATGCTGATGCAGCCATCGCCTTGAGTTCTTGATTTTCACTGGTTTTCAGTAAGTCCACTAAAGAGACTATGGCCTCTGGGTGTTGAAACTCGCCCAAAGTGCGAACTGCATACCAACGTAAATCTTCTTCGGCATCTTCATCTTCGAGAATATCAATCAATGGGGGGATAGCAATATTTCCTAATTGCCGCAAGACTTTGGCAATATCCCAACGTTGCTGAAAATCTCCCATTTCTAAAATTGAGAGTGCTAATTTCAGCAGATATTCCCGATGTTTAACTATTTCTGGATGGTTAGAGTCTACTGTCAACATCAACTTTTGGAGATATTGAGTCACCAAAGACCAATCTGCTGCATCGGATGCGGCTTGTGCTTGGACTAAAAGCTGGTTGATAGGATTCACCATGCTTGCAAATAGGGCGTTGCTGAACTATGAAATTCCAAAATTACCTTAATTTTCTTCCTACCTTTGCGCCTTTGCGCCTTTGCGCGAACCTAATTCATATTTGAAATCAGCAACGCCGCAAATAGGGTGAGGAAAGAGCGCTAATTTTGTTTAACTAAAACAGAATTATTCTCAATCTTCGCTGTGTAAGTTTTGAGTGGTTCTGTAGCCGGGCCTCTTTGCACCTGACCATCACTGCCATATTCTGCACCATGACAAGGACAGTTAAATTTATTGCCTTCAGTTTGCCATGTCACGGTGCAACCTGAGTGAGTACAAGTAGGGTCAACAGCAATGAGATTGCCGCTTTTCGATGTACCCACTACTAAAACATTCACAGATGGCCAGTTTTTGACTAGCAATTGACCATCTTGGTCTAACTCTGCCACAGTCCCCACAGTTTGCCAATCGTCAGATGTAATGCTTTGCTCAGAACAAGCCGCGATTGCTATAGGTAAGCTACTAATTATTGCACCCAAACCTACCCAATTAATGAAATCACGACGTTTCATAGTTCTAGAAATTCTCTGTAATACTTACTGACCATCATCTTAGCAGGTCAATAAAATTACTTGACAACTCCCAAAACAGGCGCTACTTCCGGTGTGGCAATTGTAGGAACTAACAAACCTTGAGCATAGATTTGGGGATTTGTTTGCGCGATCGTCATCAGAGATTGGCGCACCTGAGCATTTACCGCCACAGTCTTGACATCATACATTTGCATAGCCAGCTTAGGGTAAAACCCAATACCGATAATTAGCACGATAAAACAGGCAGCAATAAATATCTCACGCGGTTTGGCATCGCTATAAATGGTTTCATCAGGTAGCAGACAGTCAGTACCAAAACAAGCTGTTCCCTCATCCTCCTGATTCTCCAAAGCGGCATTATTAATGTCACACATCAGGGCTGCACTACTGCCGTAAAATACCTTTCGCAGCAGGTTGAGCAGATAAATTGGCGTGAGAATAACTCCCACTGCGGCTAGGAATACTGTGACAATACAGAAGGCTGAACTATAGACATCGCTGGTAGTTATGCCCACAAAAACCGCAAGTTCGCCCACAAAGCCGCTCATACCAGGGAGAGCTAAAGAAGCCATCGCGCTGATTGTAAATAGTGCAAACACTTTGGGCATTACCTGACCAAGACCGCCCAGATCATCCATGATCATTGTGCGAGTGCGATCGTAAGTCACACCTGCTAGGAAGAACAGCACCGACGCAATTAAACCGTGGGAAATCATCTGTAACATTGCGCCGCTAATGCCTAAATCAGTGAAGGACGCAATACCCAATAGTACAAATCCCATGTGAGAAATCGACGAATAAGCCAGCCGACGCTTCATATTCCCTTGGGCGAATGAGTTCAACGCACCATAGATAATGTTGACAACTCCCAGAATCGCTAGAACTGGTGCAAAGTAAATATGTGCATCAGAAAGAATTCCCAGATTCAGCCGGATTAGTCCGTATCCGCCCATCTTTAGCAATACACCTGCAAGAATCATCGATACTGGAGAAGAAGCCTCTCCGTGAGCATCTGGCAACCAAGTATGCATGGGGAACACAGCTAACTTGACACCAAAGGCAATCAGCAATCCTGCATATAGCAGCAGTTCTAAATTCAGGGGGTAATCCTTTAGTCCTAGATCAACTAAATCAAAACTGACATTACCGCCACCGTAAAGCCCCATTGCCAATGCTGCTACCAGAATAAATATAGAAGCCGCAGCCGTATAGATCAAAAATTTTGTAGCGGCGTAGCGTCGCTTCTGCCCTCCCCAAATACATATAAGTAGGTAGACAGGAATTAACTCTACTTCCCACATGATGAAAAACAGCAGCAAGTCTTTGGCGACAAATACCCCTATCTGCGCCGAGTACAACACCAGCATCAGAAAATAGAAAAGCCGGGGTCTGCGATCAACTTGCCAAGCCGAAAAAATCGCGAGTGTCGTCACCAGTCCAGCTAGAAGTACAAAGGGAACTGATAACCCATCCACGGCAACTGCCCAATTAAGTCCTAATTGCGGCATCCAGGTATAATTTTCTTCTAGTTGAAAAGTCGCATTGCTGGCATCATAATGGTGCCAAAAGGCATAGCACATCAAGATTAAGTCTACAACTCCCACACCCAATGCATACCATCGTACCCACTTGCCGTCTTTATCGGGTAGCACAGGGATAACCATAGCAGCAATGAATGGTAGCAGGACAATTGCGGTTAGCCAGGGAAATTGATCTGCCATCATATCACTAAGAAATAATACTTATTTAGAGATCATGTCATATTATTCAACTTTTTAATAATTATTTAATTTGTATTGACAATAGAAAAGTCGAAAAATCAATCATGAATTGCCGATAAACGCCGATAGAAGCGACTTATACGAAAGGCTTATGGTTACCATAACTCACAGAACTCAGCATTTGCTGCCTTCAACTTGATTCTGCACAACATATTTAAATACAACTCTTGTGGGAGAGGGCAAAGATGCTCTTCCAAATTGTGCAAATTGAATGCTCAACAGCTGACATACAAGAATGAAGGCGGGGTGTATCAACGGTTATGTTTGATAATAAAAAAGACTTTAATGCAGAAATTGCATCGAATCGATACGTATTTTCCAACTTTATCTAAAAAACGTAACAATTTATACGATTTTAACTATAATCTCACCTTAACCTGATGAGTATCAAAATCGTTACATAAACAGTAACCAAACCTGCTTGACAAATTCCCGAAATGTCCAAGAATACAACCGGTTCCCAACTAACTACAATTTGAGTTCACTCGATACACTTGCATCTTGCTGATGAGTCACCTGGGAAGACTCTTGAGTACAAGAAATTAGCCACAAACAGATATACATACGTGTTAAATCACTAAACTTTGTAGACCCAGTAATCAAAAGATATTGGGCAAATAGCGTCCAAAGTTTTGACTGGATTAACCATAAGCAATGAGAGTCAGTTCATGACAGATACAGTAACTACTACCAAAACCAACCTGAATAAGTTTGAGAAACTCAAAGCCGAGAAAGATGGTCTGGCTGTCAAAGCAGAAATAGAAAAATTTGCGGCTCTCGGTTGGGAAGCAATGGACGTAAACGATCGCGATCATCGCCTCAAGTGGCTAGGTGTATTCTTTCGCCCAGTCACCCCAGGTAAGTTTATGATGCGAATGCGGATACCTAACGGTGTTCTCACTAGCGATCAGTTGCGTGTTTTAGCGGCAGTATTACAGCGTTACGGAGATGATGGTAGTGCTGATATTACTACCAGACAGAATATTCAACTGCGGGGGATCAGAATTGAAGACTTACCAGATATCTTTCAAAAACTGGACTCAGTTGGTTTAACCAGCATTCAATCAGGAATGGATAACGTTCGTAATATCACTGGTGATCCTGTGGCTGGTTTAGATGCGGATGAGTTATTCGACACCAGAGAATTAGTGCAGCAAGTTCAAGATATGCTGACTAATCAAGGACAAGGAAACCCAGAGTTTAGCAACTTACCACGGAAATTTAATATTGCGATCGCCGGAGGTCGTGATAATTCAGTTCATGCAGAAATTAACGATTTAGCCTTTGTTCCAGCTTTTCAAGAGGGGAGTGGGGAATCGGGAGTGGGGAGTAGTGAATCTCAAAAAGTCTTCGGCTTTAACATCCTTGTCGGTGGCTTTTTCTCAGCCAAACGCTGTGAGGCGGCGATTCCTCTCAATGCTTGGGTGTCTCCAGAGGATGTAGTAGCTGTATCTAGAGCAGTTTTAGAAGTTTATCGTGACAACGGCTTACGCGCTAACCGCCTCAAGTCTCGCTTAATGTGGCTACTTGATGAATGGGGTGTCGAAAAATTTCGTTCAGAAGTAGAAACGCTTTTAGGTAAAACACTGTTACCCGCAGCCGCTAAAGACGAGATTGACTGGGAAAAACGCGACCATATTGGGGTATATAAACAGAAACAACCAGGATTAAACTACGTAGGTTTAAATATTCCTGTGGGTCGGCTATATGCCCAAGATATGTTTGAAGTTGCCAACTTAGCAGAGGTTTACGCCAGTGGTGAAGTTCGGTTGACAGTTGAGCAAAACGTGATCATCCCCAATATTCCCGACTCGCGTTTAGCAACATTTTTAACAGAGCCGCTACTACAGAGATTTCCAGTTAACCCAGATATGTTAACGCGATCGCTTGTTTCTTGTACAGGCGCACAGTTTTGTAACTTTGCCCTCATCGAAACCAAAAACCGCGCCTTGGAAATGGCTGAAGCCTTAGCAGCCGAGTTAACCCTGACTCGTCCCGTGCGAATTCACTGGACTGGTTGCCCTAATTCCTGCGGACAGCCTCAAGTTGCAGATATCGGCTTGATGGGAACCAAAGCCCGTAAAAATGGCAAAGCTGTAGAAGGCGTAGACATCTATATGGGTGGCACAGTTGGCAAAGACGCGCATTTAGGCAACTGCGTACAAAAAGGCATCCCCTGCGAAGATTTACAGCCTGTATTGCGAGATTTACTCATTCAGCACTTCGGGGCAGAACCGAATAATTCGTAATTAAGCCGATCAAAATCTACCCAGTTTTCGCCCTAACTTCTTGTTTAGTTGATGCGCTGATTTGTGCATATTAAAAATGCAATTCATCGCGTTTTTACAAGCAGATGATTAATCGTCTGTTGTCTCCCCATTTAACAAAGGAATATTAAATGTTTAGAGGATTATTTTCATTCAACGGTCGCTACCGCATCTTACATCTGACTTGGTTTGCATTCTTTTTATCATTTGTAGTCTGGTTTAACTTTGCACCTTTTCAAACAGCTATTAAAGAAGCACTGAGTTTAACAGAAGGACAAGTTAGAACGATCGCTATTTGTAACGTAGCTCTAACTGTGCCAGCCCGGATCATTATCGGTATGGTTCTAGATAAGTATGGACCAAGAATTACTTACTCAATCTTGCTGATGTATGCGGCTATTCCCTGTCTGGCTTTTGCTTCAGCCCAAAACTTCAGCCAGTTGATTATCAGTCGTTTGGCGCTCAGTATAGTCGGTGCTGGGTTTGTAATTGGGATTCGCATGGTTGCTGAATGGTTCCCTCCCAAAGAAATCGGTATTGCAGAGGGAATTTATGGTGGTTGGGGGAATTTTGGTTCAGCAGCTGCGGCGTTTACTTTACCTTCACTAGCGGCGGCAACAGCTTTTTTCACTGTTGGTCAACTTAACTGGCGGTTAGCGATCGCCTTAACTGGGATAATAGCTGCTATCTATGGAGTGGTCTATTTCTTCAACGTTGAAGATACTCCCTCTGGCAAAGTTTATCAGCGTCCCTCTCGTCACGGTGGCATAGAAGTTACTACCAAGAAAAGCTTTTGGCTGCTGATGTTAACCAATATTCCCTTAGTGGGCATCTTAGCCGTATTAGCTTGGCGCATCTCTAAAATTGGTTTACTCTCTCCAACACAGCTATTTATTGTCTACCTGTTGTTAATTGGTCTGTACCTCTTCCAAGCCTATAAATGCTGGGATGTGAATCAAGAATTGATGATTGGTAAAAAACAATATGCTGCTAAAGACCGTTATGAATTTTCACAGGTAGCAATTTTAGAACTAACTTATTTTGTCAACTTTGGTTCAGAGTTAGCAGTGGTTTCCATGCTACCGGCATTTTTTGAATCTACTTTCAGTCTCAGTAAAGTCTTAGCAGGGATGATTGCTGCTACTTACGCATTTATGAATTTAGTTGCACGTCCCGGTGGCGGTTGGGTTTCAGATACAGTTGGCAGTCGTAAATGGACAATGACCATACTAACTGGTGGTATGGGTATTACTTATCTATTCATGAGTAGTGTCAGTAGTAATTGGTGGTTACCCATAGCAATTATATTGACTATGACTTGTTCATTCTTCGTCCAAGCTGGAGAAGGTTCTACTTTTGCGATTGTGCCTTTAGTAAAGCGGCGAATTACTGGTCAAATTGCTGGGAACGTCGGCGCATACGGCAATGTTGGCGCTGTGGCTTACCTGACTTTATACAGTCTTTTACCAGCAGGTGATGTTGGGAACCGAATCTTTTTTCAGACTCTTGGTGTTACCGCGTTGATTGTAACTTTCCTTTGTGCCTTTTTGCTGAAAGAACCTCAAGGCTCATTTGCTGAACACCATGAGGGTGATGAACCAGAACTGACACCAGAAGAGTTCCCTGCTTTTACTAAGGATTAAAAGTAGTCTTTGGGCTTTAGGGACTTCCAAATAAAAAATATCCCAAAAGTTATTGTAGAGCGGGCATCTTGCCCGCTAATGACTGTAAGAATTATTAACGAACCGCATTGGCGCTAGCCTCTCCCTTTGGGAGAAGGACGCATTGGCGTTAGCCTCTCCCTTTGGGAGAAGGACACAAAGAAAGAAGGAAGAGTTTTAGAGAGTTTTTGCGTAAGTCCGTACTAATTAAAAAATTCTTCCCTTCCCATTTCCGACTCCCACTCAAAGCAATCTACCATGACTGAATTTACTAAAACTCTTTGTCCTTACTGTGGTGTGGGCTGTGGACTGGAAGTTTCACCGCCGGCGCAATTGGCAAAAGCAACTAATCGAGATAGTCAGGGAAATCCAATTTGGCGGGTACGGGGTGATAAAGCTCATCCTTCAAGTAAAGGGATGGTTTGTGTTAAGGGTGCAACTATCGCTGAATCTTTAGATAAGAATAGATTACATTACCCAATGGTGCGAGATTCTTTAGATCAGGAGTTTCGCCGGGTGAGTTGGGATGAAGTTTTTAATATTATTACGCAACGTATCCAAACAATTCGCAGCACCCAAGGATCAGAAGCTATTTGTATGTATGGTTCTGGTCAGTTTCAAACTGAAGATTACTATATAGCTCAGAAACTTCTCAAAGGATGTCTGGGTACTAATAATTTTGATGCCAATTCACGTTTATGTATGTCTAGTGCTGTGTCTGGATATATTCAAAGTTTTGGCTCAGATGGACCACCTTGCTGTTATGAAGATTTAGACTTAACTGATTGTGCATTTTTAATTGGTACGAATACGGCGGAATGTCACCCCATTGTTTTTAACAGGTTGGTAAAACATCATAAAAAGAATCGCCACGTCAAAATTATTGTGGTCGATCCTCGGCGGACTCCGACGGCTGAAGCTGCTGATTTACATTTAGCTATTCGTCCAGGTACAGATATTGATTTGATGAATGGGATGGCTCATTTATTGATGCGTTGGAATTATATTGATATCGGTTTTATTGATGAGTGTACGAGCAATTTCTCGGAATACGCTGAGGTGATTCGTCATTACACCCCAGATGTGGCGGCGCGTCAATGTGGTATCAGTATTGAAGATTTAGAAACCGCAGCCCGCTACTGGGGAGAATCTCAACGGGTTTTATCTCTGTGGTCAATGGGTGTCAATCAATCCAGTGAAGGTACGGCGAAGGTCAGAACTATCATTAATCTGCATTTAATGACTGGACAAGTTGGTAAGCCTGGGGCGGGACCTTTTTCTCTGACTGGTCAGCCGAATGCGATGGGAGGACGGGAAGGTGGGGGTTTGGCGCATTTGTTACCCGGTTATCGTTTGGTGAAAAATCCCCAACATCGTGCGGAAGTTGAGCAGTTTTGGGGATTAAAACCAGGGCAAATTTCAGCTAATCCCGGTTTAACTGCTTGGGATATGATTACTGGTTTGGAAAATGATGCTGTAGGTTTACTGTGGATTGCAGCGACTAATCCGGCTGTGAGTATGCCAGATTTAGAACGAACTAAGAAGGCTTTATGGCGATCGCCTTTAACAATTTACCAAGACGCATATTATCCCACAGAAACCTCTGCTTACGCTCACATTCTTTTACCCGCAGCCCAGTGGGGTGAGAAAACTGGCGTGATGACTAATTCCGAAAGAACGGTGACTTTGTGTCAAGCCTTCCGCCAACCGCCCAGAGAAGCCAAAGCCGATTGGGAAATTTTTGCTGAGGTGGGGCGCAGGTTGGGTTTTGAGAAAGAGTTTGCCTTTGCTAATTCATCTCAAGTTTATGCTGAGTTTGTGCAATTGACAGGCGATCGCCTCTGCGATATGACTGGTATTAGTCATGAACAATTACAAATAGACGGAGCGACTCAATGGCCTCATCCAAACAAGGGGAGTGGGGAATCTAAACGTCTTTATACAGATTTACGCTTCCAAACCCCAGACGGACGAGCGCGTTTTGGCGCATATTATTCTAAAGGTTTGGCAGAACCACCCGATCCTGATTATCCTTTTGTCTTGACAACTGGGCGACTTTATGGGCATTGGCACACGCAAACGCGCACGGGACACATTGAAAAAATCCGCAAAATGCACCCGGAACCGTTTATTGAAATTCATCCCCGTGATGCTGCTAGGTTAGAAATTACAGAAAATCAAATAGTGGAAGTGCGATCGCGTCGGGGTCAAACGAAATTTCCTGCTAAAATTACGAAAGCGATCGCACCTGGGACAGTATTTATCCCCATGCACTGGGGGGCTTTATGGGCAGACAATGCCGAAGCTAACACTCTTACCCATCCTGAATCTTGCCCAGATTCACTGCAACCAGAATTAAAAGCCTGTGCTGTACAGCTAGCCCCAGTCAATGCAGAGTTACTAGTGGAACAACATCAACTACAAAGTTTACATTCTTAGAAATGCGATCGCATCAGTGACACCACTTTAAAACACGAATGCGGCAGAGACCAAACTGACTTTCTGAATTACGAATTGTATAGCCCCAGGATTCCAGCCTGTGGGCTTTTTTGAGCTATCACAGTTGACTTTGATTGACTCTACAGTGCTAAACTGCTATGGAGTAGCTGAGTTCACCAGAGAAAATTATCTGTCTCTACGTTGATTGCATGACTGGTGATTCCAAATTTATATTTACAGTTGACACCAAAGAATTAAAATTATTTTTAATCTCTTAAATTATGGCAAATGAGGCATCTATTCAGAAAAATTGGGAATCTTGCTAGGGACGACAACTTTATGCACCTGATAGAAAACTTTGAGGTGCTTGTCTCGAAAGTATTGTCACTAGCAATGGTATTGGTAATCATCGTCGCAGTTTTTGATTTACTAATTTACCTAATTAATGAACTCTTTACTAGTTCTTATGGTCAATTTAATAAAATATTATTTACAATTTTTGGATTATTTTTAAACATTTTAATTGCTTTAGAAATTTTAGAAAATATCACAGCTTATCTCCGGAAACACGTTGTTCAAGTTGAGTTAGTTATTGTTACTTCCTTAATTGCAGTTGCGCGTAAAATTATTATCCTTGATTTAACCAAAATAACAGGTATTGATATCATTGGGTTAGGAGTTGCAGTTTTAGCCCTATCCATTAGTTATTGGATTATTCGTAGCAGCAATATCCGACATTAAATAAAGTTGCTTCCGTTTCAATCCCTGATAGGGATTATTGGTAATTTCAACGCACTTGATTAATCATTGCTGCTAAAGATGAATTGTTTCAATCCCTGATAGGGATTATTGGTAATTTCAACGATAGTGCAATTGCCCAGCGCTCTGGGCTTATTTGGTTTCAATCCCTGATAGGGATTATTGGTAATTTCAACAGCCCGGACTTGAAAGCGTTGATATATTTGGTTTTCAAGGTACAGTTTCGTCAACCTCTACTTAAACTAGCTTTTCAGGACTTGCATTGTCAAGGGTGATATCTGAGAAATTAACTAAAATCTTCTCCTGGTAAGGCTTTGGGCTGTTAGCGTCAACCTCAATTTTAGTTGAGAGGCTTCAAACCCATAATAGGTAAGCTTTTGAAGGCTAAAATTTCCACCTCTTTGAAAAACACCTACTGGTTGACGCAAAACTCATTTTAAGGATGTCTGAAAAATGGCGATCGCTTTTAGCGGACACTCCGCGCCATCGCCGCAGGAAAAGCGGGGCTTTGCCCATCGCTAGGATTCTAACCAATAATTCATTAAACTCAGACAAAGATAAACTGAGAAAATATAGGCGCATTTTTGGTATAGGTTTTGTGATGGGAGACTTAGAAAACCAACTTCCATTGCTGGGGTGATGTTTTCCATACCTATGGCACAATGCGCGAACCTCAATTTTATTCAGGCTTCTCAAATTATGGCAGATTTCTTTGAATTTGAAGCAGATTTCGTAGACTCTCTGCGCTGCATACCTATGCAGGTGCGCTACAAATTAGATACATCTGGTATCAAGCTAAAATTATCTCATTGGCATCAAATGACTCCAGATGAGCGTGCAACTTTAGTAGAATTACCTTGCACGACGGAAACAGAAATTCAAGCTTACCAAGTTTATCTCCAGCAGCTGATTTTAGAACGCACCGGTAGCCCAGCTGCAAAACTCCCCATCGAACCTGATCCATTATGGATGGATTCTGGCATCGTCCCAGCGAGTATCCAGGAAAAAGCTCAAGAAATGGGTGTTACCCTCACATTGCGACAATGGTCAAGTTTAACGCCCTTACAGCGCTTTGCTTTGATTAAACTCAGTCGTTCAGGACATGAAAACAAAAACTTTTCTAGAGCGATCGCAGAATTTCATCTGGCAGCATGACTAGATTGTATTTGTCAAGAATAAATTAAAATATGTAGTCAGAGTTACAGACTTTATCTGAAATTACTGGCAAAGAAGCTTGAGCATCTAGAGATTACCGCAGTCGGATCAGCAATAAAATTTTTCGGCACAGGATAGGACAGCTAAAATATTTTTAGTGCTGTGCCTCTACAACACTTTGCCTAAAATTTAGAAAAAATTCCTAATAAAAAACATCTGATCGCGAATAATTAACAATTTTATAAGTTTTGAAGTGAAGTAAATGTGGCGTATACTACTAATATTTAATAATTTGTTGTGTATGGGATTGTCTAGACTATCTCATCCATAGACTCAAACTTATATAATTGACAAACAAAGCACAGAAAATTATTTTCTAAGCTAGAATGCTTGTCACTAAAGAGTTAGGCAATTTTAAATTTAAAATCAGGAAATTTAAAATTTCTTCGCAGTAAGTAAAGCTATAGTGTATTTAGCAATGCTGCTGTTGGCGTGGTTCAAGTTAAGTCCTACTGCCACAGTATTTTTTATGAATTTGTTTGGAAAGACACTCTAACTAGATGACAGGCAAAAACACAAGACATAATGCATTTCTGCGGCTAGTGTCTGGTAATGTGGCAGCTTTTGGAACAGAATCTCGCTACTCGCTGCTCACCAGTAAAGAGGTAGTAATTGGACGCGACCCCACCTGCCAAGTTGTCTTGGATGCCATGATGTATCGGATGGTATCTCGCCGTCATGCTGTGGTTCGTCCCCTCTCCTCATCCACCGATAACAAATTTAGCTGGGTACTTTGTGATTTAAATAGTGCTAATGGCACTTTTTTGAACGGAAAAATTTTGTCTGAATGTCAGGAATTACACGCAGGCGATCGCATTTCTCTGGGTGCTGATGGGCCGCAATTTATCTTTGAGTATGACTTGATATCTCAGCCGACAGTGATGACAAAACAAGTCAAACCACTACCCCCAGCTTCCAAAAATCACGGTCATACCTATTTAAAACAGCCAGATTCGGTCAGCTTCACCCAACTGTTTCCGATTATTTCCACTGGTAAGGATTTAACTCGCAAAGCTTACTTGATACCGGGAATACTCACCGTCATCTTTGTAGTGCTGATGTTTGCTACCGTTGGTAATCCCCAAGCTAATCAAGTAATAGTCGCAACTTATATCGCATCAGCTGCTTACTATTTTGTCTACCAACTTTGTGGTAAAGAAAAGCCTTGGTGGGTGCTAATGGGGGCTGCATTGAGTACAACGTTGATTTTACTCAGTCCCCTGTTGGATTTATTTATCTTCGTGTTTCGCGTCATCTTACCTGGTAGCTTACCTTCGCCTCTAGAACCTACCACCTTTACAGAATTGCTGGTGCGAATGTTCTTTGGTGCGGGTTTGATGGAAGAATTGCTCAAGGCCTTACCGTTAATCGGGGCATATTTCATGGGTCGGGGCTTACCTTCTCCTTGGCGGGAACGCATCGGGATTTGGGAACCTTTAGATGGTATTCTCCTGGGAACGGCTTCGGCGATAGGTTTTACTCTGTTGGAAACTCTGGGACAATATGTGCCACAAATTACCCAACAGGTGGGCATAGGGGCTGCTGGGCAATTGGCGGGGTTTCAACTGCTCATTCCGCGAATTTTAGGCTCTGTAGCCGGACATATGGCTTACAGTGGCTACCTGGGGTATTTTATCGGTTTGGCTGTCCTCAAGCCCCGAATGAGTTGGCAAATTCTCTCTATTGGTTATCTGAGTGCCTCTGCACTCCACGCTTTATGGAATGCCACAGGATCTATTAATGCTTTACTTTTAGTGGTGGTTGGGGTATTATCTTATGCTTTTTTGATGGCAGCAATTCTCAAAGCACGGGTGTTGTCACCAACGCGATCGCAAAATTTTGCCACTCGCTTTATCGGACCAAAATAAGGAATAAAACTTGATTTTATGTCTGGGGATAGATGACTTTAGTGACTTAAGCAAAATATGGTTGAATTTATCCTCGATTATCTCTACCTAAGTAAAGTTGAAACATTTTCCAACTTAGGCAATGAGCATCATCTGCAAGCAAAACTGTTTGCAGTCTCAATTCAACCAAAGCTTTGAGATCCGAGAAAAATCAAAAACTAGGGTGAGTCTTCAGATGTAAAATCGTTTAATTGCCGGAAAGCATAATCAGCGATCGCTACACTAATCTTTGCTTGCTCAATTTCTGATAACGTTAACCAATCTCGATTTTGCAGTTTACTCATAATCGAGGTCACGTCAGGGGATTCGCTACTACGCATAGCATAAGTAAAAGGACGTGCTAAAACCAGCAGATCATCTATATCCCAAGCCGGTAATACAGATTGAACACACTGCACCAGTTGATCGCCCATTGATTGTTGAGAAGCAAAAATTTCCGCAGCTTTGGCGGCGATCGCATTCAGCCAGCCTGGGGGTACACTATGAGCAAAGGCTGAATTTAAAGTCACTTGCAGACTCTGTAAAACAGAGTGATTTGGCTGAAATTGGTAATTTGAGTGCGTTGAAATCTCAGACCAAAGGCTATCTAGTTTGCCATAAAATTCTGGCGATTTTGCCGTTAGTTCCTCATCTAGCCAATCCTGCGTCGCCAACTGTTGTTCTAATTCGTTAAAATAAGCTTCAGACTCATCATCAGTCGGATTCCAAGGATAAGTAGCATCCTCTGGTTCGAGTAAGGTCTGCAATAATTCTAATTCCACTGGAGACGGTAAGGCGTTGAAACTGTCTGAGCCGTTAATCTGGTGAATCATTTGTTACCTCCTGATGAATTATTTAGCAATATTCACAGCTACAACCGCTTAAATTAGATTTCCGCAAAACGGTTAATTTCATCTAAAGTTGAAACTAAGTTTTTGCAGCTAGACTAGCCAATAAAATTTAATTTTTACTAATAATTGGTTATTGTTCAAAAAGACAAAGAACAAATACCGTTTATTTTCCCAATCCCTAGTCACTAGGAATCTTCAATCATAAACTGCCAAATTTCACCTCTAGAACTCCCAAACTTTAACTGTATTCCCGATACGAGGGGAACTTCCTCACGGAGGATTTGTTGCCAACCGTTAGGGCCTAAACACCAAGTTGTGCCGTAGGTAGATAAATCTTGCAGGTAATAAGTTCTGACTGGAGTAGTACCAGTCAAAGTAATCCGGCATAAAATTTCGGCGTGACGCTTAGAAACAGAAGGTTCTGGGATCACAATATCATTCTCTTTCGTGCGGCCGATGCGGGTAACTCCAGATTGTAGTGGCCAAGTTTGCCCTCCCGATGAAAGCGATCGCAAAAAAGCTGTGGAAATTGGAGAATTTAGATGGGAAATTACACTGTCTGGTAATTCGGTAATTCCTTCATCAGAAGTTTTAATCAGTTCACCATCAAAATCTGGATGTAAATAAAGAACAGGCAAAGTCCAAGCCAGTTGGTTGAACTTATATAGTGTTAACAGTTCTTGCCTAGCTTCAGCAACTGCCTCATCAATAGGCTTGCGCGATCGCAAAGCCTGAGTAAAAGCTTGAATAAAACTGTGGCTTTCGTGGTCAGCAATTTGATCACGCATTCCCAAAACCGCAGGTACACCATGACGGATCAACACTTCCGCCAAACTGCTGGCTGGGATAGCTTGGTGATCAATAGCGGCGGGTTGTGCGCCCCAACAAGCATTAAACACCGCTAGTTTCAAACCACTCCGAGTTAATACTTGTGCCAATTCAATACCATTGAGAGTCATCCCCGAACGCAAAAAGAATAATCCTCCATCTGGGCCTGGTAGCCCATGACCCGCGTAAAAGAAAACATTGTATGCTCCGGTTTCTAACTCTTGAATTAACTCTTGTGGTGTTGGTTGCAGGAGTGACTTGACTGTACAGGGGGCGTATTTCTGAGAATTATTGCTACTTGCCAGAATTTTTTCTAAGATAGTGGCTTCTTGTGCCAATTGTAAGTTTTCATCATGTCCTAAAACCAACAAAATCTTTAAAGCCTGATCGCTTCGCAAATACGGCAGCGGTTCAACTTCACTGGTAGTGCGACTAAATAGCAAATCTGGCGAGAGAGACATTGCTGATTGCCCAGGTTGGCGCTGCATAATTTCCCAAGGCAAGGCAATCAGATCCGGGTCACGAATTTCTAATCGAAAACGTAAACGTGTATACCTCCCCATAGCTATACCCCGACTGCGTTCAAGACTACCAAGAATTGGCCCATCGAATATCCAGCGCCAGAGATTAATCCCTAAGTGTTGCATCAGACGACTACTGTAACCAGCTGTCTGTCCTGAAGGGGGTGAAACGAAGTCGATGGAAAGTGGTTTAACTGATTGCGGCTTTAAACCTGGGGAAATATATAAACCACTATGTCCAGCAAACATCTGCTGCCATTCTTGCCAAACTTGAGTAAGTTCATCTGGCCATACACAATCATGTAAGACATAACCACTGGGATAGGGAGCTTTAACCACCCAAATGGCGAAGTTATCGGTGCCAGTGTTGGTGAGACGGGCGATCGCCAAGTTCAAGGATGGCATGGATTCATCAAACTAAAAGGTCAAAACAAGTAATTTCCAATAACAACTTTTTTTTTGGTGTTTTTTGTGTGGTTATTACCTGTATTATTCCAGGTTTTTGCCAGTTGATCGAGGTTCTGGCTCAGTTAAAATCGGATCATTGGGCGCTGATGTTGGACTGGAAACCGGATCGCAAGGATTTTCAGAGTCGAATGGCAAGACCGAGACTCCAAAAGTTTTCAGTTGAGATAATTGTATTTGTGTCTCTGTTGTCGTCAAAGATTCCGTGGGGAATGAATTTGTCGTGCTGAGAGAACAGAGTCGCAGATGTACTAATAAGTCACCAGTCCCCGGTTGGGGATTTGGTTCGATTTTAATAACTTGCAAAAAACTTTCTGGAGGCAATATCTCTAGATTACTCAAAGGAATTTCAGTTTTGCTTTGAATTACCCACCCAGGAGCGAGGTTATCAAGCGATCGCTCTATGACTGGAGTCGTAGGAGTAGGAGTTGGCTGTCCTGTGAGAGTCGGCAAAATCTCTGATAGCGGTTGGAATCGCATGATCCAGTATCCGACTGAACCAGCCAAGATCACCAACAAGAAGGGAACTATGAAACTTAAGGGCAGTTTAGCAATTGCGGTGAGCTGATCTTCTGGTATGACTTTCGTTTTTTGGTTAGGACTCCCATCTAGTAGTGTTGGTTGTAACCCTTTCGTCACAGAACTTGCAGATGGAAGCGAGGAAATATTGGGAATTACCGCTTTTAGGGCTAACTCTGGTTCGCAGTATTTAACTTTATGGTGTATTAATGCCAACGTCACATTATCATGTCCGTTTCTGGTGTTAGCCAGTTCCACCAAATTTTCAGCAACCTGAACTATATCAGCTTCACCATGAAGAATTGGTAAAATTTCTGTTTCCCAATAATCTTCCACGCGGTCAAAATCAGTCAATCCATCTGATGTCAGCAAAAAAATCGCATCTTCATCCAGAATAAACCTCTGGGAAGTAGGATGTAACGAGTTACTAGGACTCATTCCTAAAGCTTGCACCAGAGAACCAGCACCGCCCTGTTGCACAGCTTCACGATAGATAGCATAGCCAAGTCTTACCTCACGAGAAGCCACATCATCGTCCAGGGTAACTTGATAACAACCTTGGCGTGTAATCCAGTAGGCACGACTATCGCCGACGTGAGTAATGTACATTTCGTGGGCAATAGGCAACGCCATGACTAAGGTTGTACCCATACGTTGACGCGCTTGGCGATGTTCGCTGTCATTGCGTTGGCTAATCTTGTCGTTGGCAATTGCTGCGGCATTATCTAAATCAGCCAGCAGTAATGAAGGTTCAATGTGATCATAAGGAACCTTTGTTAGTTGCTGTACCTGCTGATGAATGGTTTCAATCGCTAAATTAGAGGCGACATTGCCTCCTTGATGTCCGCCAATGCCGTCACAAACAATAGCTAAGGCTGATACCTGTGGTGGTTTGTTGACAACCGTCCCACTGGCAGGGTAGCAGGCATCTTCGTTACGTTGACGACTCGGCCCAGTGTCTGTTTTCGTGACAATTTTAATGGTGGGAGTTTGTGAGCTTCCTAATTCTGCCAAACCTTGATCTAAAACTGCAATTAGGACTTCGGGGGAATTAATCTTTCCTTGAATGAGAAAGTTACTAATTTCGTGAATAAATTCCGCTATGGCTGGTTTGGAATCTGACTGTAATTGTTGCCAAAATGCACCTAATTCGGGTAATCCTGGTGATTTTGCTGCGTCAAAACGCAATTCTAACAAGCGGACTAATGGTCCTTCTACCCGCAGTACATAAGGATCGATTAAGCTAGTAGCCACTCCTTCACTCTTCAAAGGTTGCCACAAATTAGCTATCTGCCATAGCCAATTAAGTTGACGCATTGATGTTGCATCGCGCCAAGCAATGTTTAACTGGTTACATAGCTGCACTTGTAGTCCTGAAACATCTGCGGACAAAGGCGGCTGTTCTAAAAGCAAGATTTCTTGGTGAGACTGTCCCTCAGATAGAGGAAGTATGCCATATACCTGTGGTACGTTTAGGCTGTAGGGAATTAACCTCAGATAAGCTTTGATACCCTGTAAATTATCTAATTCAGGTGATTGGGGTAGTAATCTCGGCTTCGTATCCAAAACAACAGATTTACTAATTACCAAATAGCGATCGGCTAATACATCTCCAGGGCTACCCACAATCAAACAATCCCCTACAGCCCACAGGTAACGTTTGGGTAGGGGTGTAGAGCATCGCTGGCAAAACTTGTGAGTTAAGGGGTTTGCAGCCAGACAAGCTTCATTTGGGCAGTAGAGCGTTGCCGCATCATTTTCCATAGTGTTCGCAGTGATCAGCGATTGGCAATTTTCAATTGGCATTGGTAGCGGCAATGTAGACCGCTCATGTTTATTTAACTCGACATATCCAATTTTGGATCATGATTCTAGCTGACAAATCCCAGCAGATGTTAATAATTAATTTACCTATGCCAATAACTTACTCCTTAATCAACTCTACAGCCTCATCATAGCTTCTATTCTTATTTGACTATCTATTCTCAGAGCAGCCAACTCTCGATCTGTCACCAAAGTATAACTCAAGCAAATTTATCAAAACGTGAAAATTTAGGGAAGCTATAGAACTCTGTAGGCTTGATCCTATTAAGTCGGTAGGCTCGAATATATTTACAACTATGTAAAGAAAAATGAAGTTTAGGGTGTGTTGTCGCGTAGCGCACCGCACCGTCAACAATTCTAGATAGGTGATAGCTTGAAGCAACTAACTAGCCTAGACAAAACCCCAAATATCAAAAATAGCCAATTGCTAATTTTCAATCCAACTAGCAATTAGCTATTTATCACTACTAAACAATGAGCGATTCCCTAAGTTAGTGCTTCAGCACCACCCACAACCTCTAACAGTTCTTGGGTAATAGCTGCTTGTCTAGCTTTGTTGTAAGACAACGAAAGACTCTTAATCAAATCACCGGCGTTGTCGCTGGCGTTGTTCATCGCTGTCATCCGTGCTGCTAGTTCACTCGCTGCTGACTCTTGTAACGCCCGCAATAGCTGATTACTCAGATACAGGGGTAGTAAAGAATCCAGAATTTGCACAGGATCTTGCTCAAAAATCATGTCACGAGGAAAAGGGCGGACTTGGTTAGACACTTTTTGCCGTTCCACTTCAAATTGACCGCCACGGGTTGTCAGGCGGAAAATTTCGTCATCTGCTGCTTCTAAACCTTGAGGATCTAAAGGAAGCAGGGTTTGCACCACGGGACGAGAACTAACCAAGGAGACGAATTTGGTATAAATTAGCTCAATACGATCCACACTTTCCGAGAGGAACAAAGAAAGGAGTTGATCGGCAATTTCTGTGGCTTCCGTAGCTGTAGGAATTTGCTCTAAGCCAGTGTAAGTACCGTCAATGGGTTGTTCACGACGTTGGAAATACTGGATGGCTTTGCGTCCTACCAGCACGTATTTGTAATTTACGCCTTCTGCTTGCAGTTCTTTGGCGCGATTTTCTGCCCGACGGATGACGTTAGTGTTGTAACCGCCACACAAACCCCGGTCGCCGGAAATTACCAACAGCC
Organism: Nodularia sp. LEGE 04288; assembly: GCF_963896525.1. Taxonomy (NCBI): domain Bacteria; kingdom Bacillati; phylum Cyanobacteriota; class Cyanophyceae; order Nostocales; family Nodulariaceae; genus Nodularia; species Nodularia sp. LEGE 04288. Next base: position 64,585 of record NZ_CAWQOY010000033.1, on the reverse strand, counting down.
CAACTGTTTTAACTTCCCGTTTTTTCAGTAATGCTAGGTCTACATCTTCAAACCGGAGACGAGTTTGTAAACCATACAGTACTTGTGCCAAGCGGTCGGCAAAGGGACGAGTCGCAGTTACCTGTTCTTGGGCGCGACGTACTCTAGCAGCCGCTACTAGCCGCATGGCTTCTGTGATTTTTTTGGTGTTTTTGACCGACTGAATGCGATCGCGAATTGCTTTAAGATTGGCCATATTCTTAACTTCTGAGTCCTTAGTCAATTGTCAACTGTCAACAGTCAATAGCCATTAAGTGTTTCCCAATGACTAATGACTAATGACTAATGACTAATTACGCTGTTGCTTTGAAGGTCTGTTTGAATTCAGTTAGCGCTTCCTTCAATGCTTTTTCTTCTTCGTCACCGAGTACCTTTTTGGTTTTCACGGAGTCGGTGTATTCAGGTTTGCCGGTTTTTAAGAATTCCCGCAGACCTTTGGTGAAGGTAGTTACTTTTTCTACTGGTACATCATCCAAGTAACCGTTAATCCCCGCATACAGAATTGCTACTTGCTCGTATACTGCCAAAGGCGCATTTTGTGGCTGCTTGAGTAGTTCCCGTAACCGTTGACCCCGTGCCAATTGGTCTTGAGTACTTTTATCTAAGTCAGAAGCAAATTGGGCGAAGGCTTGCAGGTCGTCAAATTGTGCCAGTTCCAATTTAATCTTACCGGCAACTTTTTTCATCGCCTTGGTTTGCGCCGCTGAACCCACACGTGATACCGAAATACCGGGGTTTACTGCGGGACGAATACCAGCGTTGAACAGGTCAGAAGACAGGAAGATTTGACCGTCGGTAATGGAAATTACGTTGGTGGGGATGTATGCCGAAACGTCACCAGCTTGGGTTTCGATGATTGGTAGGGCAGTCATGCTACCTTTACCCAATTCGTCACTTAATTTAGCGGCGCGTTCCAATAAGCGGGAGTGAATGTAGAATACATCTCCAGGATATGCTTCCCGTCCTGGTGGACGACGTAGCAGCAAGGACATTTGGCGATAAGCTTGGGCTTGCTTGGAAAGGTCATCATAAATTACCAAAGTCGCTTTGCCTTTGTACATAAAGTACTCAGCGATGCTGGCTCCGGTGTAAGGTGCGAGGAATTGTAGGGTTGCTGGTTCACTGGCACTAGCGGCGACGACTACGGTGTAGTCCATTGCGCCTTTTTCTTGCAGGGTTTGCACCACGTTAGCAACGGTGGATGCTTTTTGACCAATGGCAACGTAGACACAAACGACATCTTCACCTTTTTGGTTGATGATGGTGTCAATAGCGATCGCAGTTTTACCGGTTTGACGGTCACCAATGATCAATTCCCGTTGACCACGACCTACAGGAATCATGGAGTCAATCGCTGTAATCCCCGTTTGCATGGGTTCGTGTACAGATCGACGAGCGATGATCCCAGGTGCCGCAGATTCAATCAAACGACTTTCGGTAGTGTTAATATCGCCTTTACCGTCAATGGGACGACCCAAAGCATCTACTACCCGTCCAATCATGGCTTCACCCACAGGAACCTGGGCAATTCTACCAGTAGCAGTAACCGAGCTACCTTCTTGAATTTCCAGACCTTGACCCATAAGCACTGCGCCTACGTTGTCTTCTTCTAAGTTCTGGGCGATGCCAATTGTGCCATCTTCAAATTCTAATAGTTCCCCAGCCATAGCCTTTTCTAGACCATAGATCCGGGCGATACCGTCACCCACTTGGAGAACTGTACCAACGTTAGCAACTTTGACTTCTTGGTCGTATTGCTCGATTTGCTGCTGAATAATGCTGCTGATTTCGTCAGGTCTAATTGAAATACTCATGTGTCTATGTTTTTTGCTTTCGAGACGGAAGAAGTAATCGCTTCAGAGTCAGGAGTGGGGAAGAAGTTTTCCCGGATGCTCCTATTATTTCATCCCCTGCCCAGTTACCTTGCCAGACTATCCGCACAGCAAGGAAACTTTAGCAGTATGGCAATTACGAATTACTAGTTAAGCGCAAGGAAAGGCGGCGCAACTGACCACGTAAACTAGCATCAATTACCTGGGAGCCGACTTTAATGATCACACCACCAATTAACTCGCTATCTATTTTAGTTTGCAGCTCGACCTGGCGAGCATTAGTCATAGCGAGAACTTTTTCTACTACAGCTTGCTGTTGAGCTTCTGAGAGAGGAACTGCTGAAACTACTTCCGCTAATACGGTTTGGTTCAGCTGCCGCAACAAAGCCAAATATTGCTGTAAAACTGGTTCTAGAAAAACGATCCGCCGTTTATCTACCAACAACAATAAAAAACTGCGTAAGTAGGCGTTGCCACTTTCACCCAGTATTTGTCGGATCAGAGCCTTTTTGTTCTCACCCTTAATAAAAGGGTTGCCGATAAAGTTCTGTAGATCCTGATTTTCTGAGAGCAGGGCTAACAAACTCCGGGCATCTTCGCCAAACTCTTCTGTCAAGTTTTTTGATTGCGCGAGTGATAACAGTGCCTGTGAATAAGGCTGGGCTATTTCAGCTGCTGCTATTTTACTTGTCATACCTCGCCTCCCAGTTGTGCGATGCTGCGTTCAATTAAAATTTGTTGAGCATCGTCGGCTATGCCGCTTTGTAGTTCCGATTCGACCTTTTGCAATGCCTGAGCAACTACTCGTTGCTGCAACTGCGCGATCGCTTTATTCAGGTCTGCATTTAAGTCAGCCGCACCTGCTGCTTGCAAGCGTTCAATATCTACAGCAGCCTGCGCCAAGATAGCTTCGCTGGCCACTTGGGCGTTGTCTTGCGCTGCTTTTTTGATTCTTTCAGCTTCTGCTTGAGCTTGCTGTAAGTTTTGCTGTGCTTCTTTTAATTGCTGTGCAGCTTGAGAAGCACGTTGCTCTGCATTCTTAATTGCTGTTTGAATCGTATCCCGGCGAGTTGTCAAGGTTTTACCCAGGACTTTCCGCCCGAAAACAAACAGCACAGTAATAATAATGGCCAGGTTAATCAGGTTGGTGTCAAATATATCTGTATTTAGACTAAAACCACCATGTCCCGCTTCCTCGGCCAAGTCACTTCCGACGGCGCTGGCTTCCGCCATCAACAGTAAAAAAGTCCCCATGATTTTTCGTCCACAATTGCGCTGCCAAGGCTGAACACGACCCACGCCGCCAACAAATGTTACTTGGCGAGTGCGTCTTTACAATGTCACTTAATGATTCCAAGCTAAATTTTCATTAGCGCCGACTTACTACATCTGCTCCTAAAAGCTTTTCTAGTATTTGGCGACTGAGGGAATCTACTTGTTGCTCCAATGAAGCAAAAGCTGCTTGTTTTTGCTGCTCAATTTCACTAGCAGTCTTTTCTTTTTCTGCCTGGGCTTGTTTCTGCACTGCTGCTATTTTCTCAGCCGCAATTTTTTGAGCCTCGGCTTGAGCGTCAGCAATAATTGTTTGAGCTTGTCGTCTAGCGCCTGCTAGAGATTGCTCATATTCCTCTGCCAATTTTTCGGTTTTTGACAAGCGTTCCTGTGCTTCTAATTGATTGCTCCGGATATAATCATTCCGTCCATCAATCGCATTGCCCAGTGGCTTGTATAGTGTTGCATTCAACACTAGAGCTAAAACTAGAAACTGAATTGCCATTAAGGGCAGGGTAGCATCTAGATCGAACAGCCCCCCTTCCTTGGCAACCTCTTCTACTGCTAATAAGGTAATCCAGTGTGTCATGGTTGCTATTTTCTATCTAATATATTAGTCCTGAGTCCTGAGTCGGTGAGTTATGAGTTATGAGTTAAATTTCTAACTCCTAACTCCTAACTCCTAACTTTTTGTACTCAGCACTCAGTACTGATTATGCGAAGGGGTTAGCAAACAGTAGCACTAGAGCAACTACTAGACCGTAGATGGTTAGCGCTTCCATGAATGCCAAGCTTAATAGCAATGTACCGCGGATTTTGCCTTCAGCTTCTGGCTGACGAGCAATACCTTCTACAGCTTGTCCAGCAGCGTTACCTTGACCAATACCAGGTCCGATTGCAGCCAAACCAACAGCGAGAGCAGCAGCGAGAACGGAAGCAGCAGCAACTAATGGGTCCATGATCTTATTTCCTTAATTTACTGAGTTGAGTGGATTTAGACGTTGTTGTGTGTCAGTTGCCATTTGCCCTTGATCATTGTTAAATAACCAATGACTCACGACTAATGACTTTTGAGGGTATTTAATGCCCCTCATTCATGATGCTCTTCGCCATGATCTTCCATCGCTTCACCGATGTAAGCGGCGGCTAAAGTCGCAAAAATTAGTGCTTGAATGGCGCTGGTAAATAGTCCCAAAGCCATTACTGGCAGAGGTACAAACAAGGGTACTAGCAATACAAGTACACCTACTACAAGTTCGTCAGCCAAGATGTTGCCGAATAAACGGAAGCTTAGGGAAAGAGGCTTGGTGAAGTCTTCAATAATCTTGAAGGGCAACATAAACGACACTGGTTGGACGTAGTTGCCAAAATACCCTAAACCCTTTTTGCTGAAACCAGCGTAAAAATACGCCAGCGATGTCAGCAACGCTAAGGCAACTGTTGTATTGATGTCGCTTGTAGGTGCTGTTAGTTCACCTTCTGGCAAATGTATCAGCTTGAAAGGAACCAGCGCCCCTGACCAATTTGACACAAAAATGAACAAAAACAAAGTGCCAACGAAAGGCACCCAAGGGCGATATTCTTTTTCGCCAATTTGGTTTTTAGCCAAATCCCGAATGAATTCCAGGGCATACTCCATGAGGTTCTGTAACCCACTGGGAATTCTTTTGATGTTACTACTGGCTGCTAAGGAAACTAGCACTAGTACACCAATAACAAACCAGGATGTGAGAAACACCTGACCGTGCAGCTTGAAGTTGCCTATTTGCCAGTACAGATGTTTACCCACTTCCAATTCGGCAAGTGGAAGAGAGTAGAAGTTCAGAAAATTCAGCATTTTCTTTCCATATCAATCGTTTCTCCAATATTACCTGGAGAATAGGCGCAAATTTGCAGTGTGGATATTCCTCACGCAAAGCTTATGTTAGCTTTTTCAGGTTATCCGAGCTTTGGCTAGTCGTCAGAGACAAAAGATATCCTAATTACGTAGAAGATGAGTGTGGCTTTGTATGTGAGAAATCCCAAGAATATGGGTAAAATTTGTAGTTGATTCCACCGCGATGCTAGGAAAATCAGAGCTACTAATAAGGCTAACCGAGTTTTACTCAGCGCCTGTTTTTCTCTACCTAAACCCTCAACATCTTTTGCCAACAGCCTCAAATAAAGCACACCTGCACAGGCCCCTAATAGATAATTGAGGGCAATGTTCAGCGAGTAAGCGATCCACACAGAGATAAAAACAGTCACTGTCAAGGCAAGTGTAATTATCAACAACTCCTGGTAGAGTTGATAGAACTCCTGCATGGAAGCGTTCACTGGTTCTGTGTCTTCAGAACCAGATTGAGTATCTTGTTGTGTTGTCGGAGTGGGGTCAATTGAATCTTCTGACAAGCTCACGAGACTTGAAACCGGTACAGCTAACTTATAATGACTGCACATTCAGTCAGCTGAATCATATCATGATCAGGTAACAATACTTTAGAAAAAAACAATTAACTTCTTGCCAGGATCAGACTCAGGGTAGAAGCCTGCCCTGTAACGGAAAATCGTAGGCGAGGGAGTGAGGGAGAACGGGGATAAAAAGCCGAAATTCAGGCTAATCAAATTCCAACTTTCTTCAAATTTCGCCTTTTTATCGTTATTGCCTGCTCTGTTAATAATTGTATAAGCAGCTTGCTGGTCTTTGTAATTTAATTAACTCGGTGACAATAAAATTATCTGCTGTTCAAGGAGTGACCGGATTTGATTCAAGTCGATTTGCACCGTTGCCAAAATCTCAGACATGGTTAAATGCCCATCACATTTTTGTAAAAATTGCAACTCTAATTCTGATAAGTTGACAATTTGATAATTGTAATTAAATACACATTGGCTGGGAAAACCATCAATACAGGGGTTAAGTTCGGGAATAGCTTGCAATAGGACTTTTTCCTCTGACCAGTTGGATTTAATGAGGGGAAGACGACCGAGGAAAAACTCATAATGAGTAACTTCGGGATTTAGTAATTCTATCAGGCGGTAACGCTGGCGATCGCTCAATTCATGCGATCGTGCAATTAACTCCGGTGCTTTCTCTAATAGTCTTCCTAACTGCCAAAAATCAGGATTAGAAAAATTAATAAACTCCAAGCCAGAAGCATCAATTAATTCAAACAGCGTCTCAATGTTGTAATCAGTCTCCTGGGGATGAACGTACATATCAGCAAAACATTCATCCTTGTGGTTTTCTAAAGACCAAAGTTCTTTTTCTCGCTTGACAATTCGGTTGTTTTCTGGTAAAGATGCGAATATTTTTCGTCCGACTTGTACCCCATCACGATAATCGCCTTTTTTGTCACCTTGGAGAAGTGCGATCGCCTTTTGCATGAGTTGAATTTCCCAGCGTCCCAGTTCGCCATAGACAAAAATGTGCATTAGTCCACCAGGGGCTAACTTCTTGGCTAAGGCTTGAATACCACGTATGGGGTCAGGTAAGTGATGCAACACACCCACGCAATTAATTAAATCAAACTCCCCTGGTAGCTGTTCCACATCGTACAAACTCAGGTGATGAAACTCCACCCTATCAGCACCCGAACGTTTACAGCGTTCTTTGGCTACCTCTAAAGTTCCAGCACTTAAATCAATTCCTACCACCTGGGCTTGGGGGTTGAGATGTACCAAATATTCAGTACTCACACCGGAACCACAACCAGCATCTAAAACGCGGATATCTTGCTTTGCTGGTTTGCGTCCCGTGCAGAAATTGTAAGCGGCTGACCAATTCCAGCGCCAATTGTACCCAGGGGGGGCTTCATCTAGTAGAGGTTCTGGGGGGAAGGGATAGGTATCGTAGAGTTTCGCAACAGCAGCACTAACAGTTTGGGAGTCTGACATGATCAGGAAGAACGCAGCATTTTAGAGTTTAGCGGATTGGGAGAATTATTCACCATTTGGTAAACTGATTCCTTGTTCAAGTAACAATTGCCGCAACTTAGCATTTTCTAACTCGGCAGAATCAGCCCGTTTTTTCTCCTGTTCTACGGGTGTGAGTAACCAATTATTGTCTCGATCATACCAACGCAGCCACAGTCTTTTTAATCCTTGATATTCTCCATCCCATAACCCTAAACCTAACTCTGCTGACTCTAACCACACCCCCAGGCCATTCACAGACAGAGGTTGATAGCGGTTCATCATTAAACCAAAACAGTGAAGCTCATTAGTGTAACGGTTGAAGGCAAAATAATAGGGAACTCTCAAAATTCGCTCATACACTGACCATTTATTAGGCGGTTGATTAACCTCCCGTAAACTTCGCCCTAAATCTTCTGCTTCTGTACCTGGTGATATTAGTTCAACTGCTACAAAAGGATTAATTCCCTCTTGCCAAGTAACATAACTTAATCGCAATTCTGTTTGGTTATAAAAACGCGATGCTCCCAACACTGCAAACCAATCGGGGCGCTTATACCATTGGGGATGATGAGGATCATAGTATAAGTTTAAGTCACTAGCTGTGAAAATATTATCTTCAGCATAACTAGGCGGGCGAAAAGTGATGCGAAGTAATTCCGGTTGGAGAAGATGAAATTCATCCGGCAAACCTGGTTCCTCCTGATTTTCGCTGGGCAAGTCATACATAGTTGGCAGTGTTTCTGTAGGAGGTAAGGGCGGGTCTACTTGATACATTTTGCTCAACTCTCCTGTTTTACTTAAGAAAATAAGTGAGAAATATTCAATGTATATGAAGAAGTATAAATTACCTATAGGGTGTATATAGTATGTTAATTTATACTATATATTTTACTGTAAACGCTAAGAAGATAGAACCAGTTCAAGGGTTTATTGTAGATTCCTATCGCTTCTATCAAATTGCAAAGGATGGATATTCTAAAGCAAACCAAGGTTTTGAAGATAGCACACAAAATGATGCTTTAGTAGCTATAGTTTTTTCCGCACTAGCACTAGAGGCTTTTATTAATGAAATTCTATCCCTTGCTAAATGTGAAAAGCAAACTGGAGAAACAGAAGCTTTTTTGGACAAGTTGATTGATGCTATTGATGAATCTGCCTCTAACAGGAAACAGACACAAGAAAAGTTTATGCTGGCTAGCAATGCCTTAGATAGTGGCTTTAATAAGGGAGAGAAACCTTATCAAGACTTTGCAGACCTATTCAGGTTACGTGATTGTTTAGTTCATTTAAAGCCCGAAGATGTCATTGAAGAAGGAGAAAATGGTGAAATTAAATACTTTGGAAGAAAGCTAACTGAACGTCTTTGCAGCAAAGGGATATTTCTAAAAGATACCTCAGTTGAATCAATAATATTGAAAATTAGCACTGCTAAAGCTGCTTTATGGGCTTGCAATACAGCTTCAGAAATGGTTAACGCAATTCTAGACAAACTTCCTGCATCTTTTCGTGATAACAATCTACAAATAGATTTGTATAGAAATAGGTTTCAGCCTCCAGAATAATGATTTTGTGATTGGGTAATAAGTAGCTCAAACTTAAAAAACGTAATACCCAGATCCCCGACTTCTCGAAGAAGTCGGGGATCTATATCGTCAAGGTTTTATGTTTAATTATGTTGACCTACTTATTGTCTAACCAAGGTTGCACCCAGACCTAAATATACATTGTCTGTTGTTTTGTAAACTTAATTTACTTTTTACTTTTTTAAGGATGGAGAACAATGCAAAGAATAACTGTGGCATCATCAAACATCGCCTCTATAGGTTACGATGCAGACAATCAAATACGTTGTGTTACTATTGGGTCTTTATTTTGAAAAAGTGATAAATGATCTGTATCTAATATATATAAGTTAGCCACTAGAAATTATTCTCTACATTATTTTTTGTGCTGGCTCGATGACGCTGACGAAGATGAAAGGCTTTCGTGACATCGTTAGCATCAGTCAGTCCTAATTCTTCAAGCTCATTATCAATTTCATTAATGAAGTTTTGATGATATTCCTCCATTTGTAAATCAATTTACTTTCGGCTTCTTCTATACTCACATCTTGCACCTTCCAAAGAAACACGGTAAAAGCAAATAAATGGTGAAAAAATGTAACACAAAAAAGAAGGACAGCCCTAAGTAATATGTAGTAATTAATAAAACTAGCTTTGGATAAAATTACATACATATATACTGAATTTAAACTAAGCACAAAATGTCAGGATGAGGCTCCACCTCCTTACACCAGTGGCAGGTTTTCAAATTTCTTAGCGTTTAGGGTCAAAAATATGAGAAAAAGGGCGTTAAATATACTTTACTAACAAAGCAAGAACAATGCTTGCCCACGCCCAAGAACTAGTCTACACTCTCAAAGAATTGATGCCTACCCAGTACCAGAAACAAAACCTAGAAGCAATGCTAGGATTATTTTTGGAAGCAAAAGGACATCCATTGCCAGAACACTGTAAATCTAAGTCTGCCAGTGCGTTAAGTCGGTTTTTAAATATCAATGCCTGGTCAACACGAGAAATGATTCGTACTGTTCGCCGCCAAGTATTGGAGGTAGTTCTCAAGACTTTATCTGAATCAAGTCCAGGACGTAGACCTTTTTTACAGGTAATTGTTGACCTGACAACTCTAGAAAAGCGCGGAAAATTCACAGAGTTTGAACATTTAATTTCTGTTTATAACGGAAAACGGGGTTTACATCTGGTGGTACTGTATTTGGTAGTTGGAAGATGGCGAATACCTTGGAGTTTCCGTGTATGGAGGGGTAAAGGGACTCCATCACAAGCGCAGTTAGGGCTGAGGCTAATCAAGGGTTTACCAAAATTACTGACAAAGTATTTTCGGGTAAACATTTTAGCTGATACAGCTTTTGGTAGTATAGAGTTTCTTGAGGGTATACGTAAACTTCAATATCATGCAATTACGGGTTTAGCTGTTAATCGTAAATTAGTCGATGGTAGAGTTTTAAGACATTTACACAAACAAGGACAACAGGTACGTTTAGTTGGATTAAAGTTCCCTGTGACCGTAGCTTGGTATTATCTTAAGCGTGATAAAGGAAAGCTAGAAAAGCGTTTTGTTTTGTCCACTAGACCCATTAAAGCTTCTACTCTTAAGTGGTGGGGTAAACGACGCTGGCAAATAGAAGGATGGTTTAAAACTGCAAAGCACCGTTTCGGTTTACATCGTTTTGGTCAAAGCACGATCTTAGGAATGTATCGCTGGCTTATCCTTTCTTTTCTTGCCTATCTTATCACCCATTGGATCTATCTTGACACTCAATTAGCATTACCACTTGATTGGGGAGATGCTGCACAAACAGCAAGAGAATTACTTTTTCCACAAATAGTTGTGTCGCTTATTTTACTTGATATTGAGCGTTTAATTCCCCTTGCTCGTAGTTGCGGTTTTGACATCCATGTTTCCAGGTGCAAGATGTGAGTATATAGCTAATTACTTCATCAAAAAGAGGATTATCTTTGTGCATTCCTGCAAATTTTATCCAAGGATTTTCTGATGGAGGCGCTGCAATTTCTAGAGTAACTATCTTGGCGGTTTCTAACCGAGTTTGCAAACTTTGGCTGAGTTTTTCTATAGCTTCTGTTTCTGTATTTCCTGAACCTTGACAGTCTGGTAAACCTAACAATGTGGCTTTAACTGTATTATCTGGGTGATTTTCAATCAGCACATCATGAGTTAACTTAGGCGCAATTGTGGAAAGAGAATTTTTTACAGATAAAATCATAAGATTTTTCATCTCTCGATTTGTTCTGTGATGATCAGGCGATCGCACAACTAATGCTAATTTATCTTGAGAAAGCTTCTGTCTCTGGTTATCTCGCTGATTAAATCAGATAAATATTAAATTATATTAAAAATCACTACGTTTACTACAAAGTGTGCTGGTAATTTTGTAACTAGATGATACAAAACAATAGTTAATTTTCGCCCAGAGGGAATATGTACTTATTCCGGCGAACTCATTTAGATTGCAGATTCTACATACTTCTTAATATTCCAACAGAGAAACCGCAAAACGTTTTAATCTAAAAGCTAACTGAGTTAATTTACTGGCAGTTTTGCAGGCAGCATTCTTAGTCCATGATCACACCGATGTGTCAAGCCCCAAAACTACCCAGATTTAACACATAGATAAATTAAAGGAGTTTTACAAATTTAATGAGCGTTAAAGCAAGTGGTGGAAGCTCCGTTGCGCGTCCGCAACTATATCAAACTCTGACTGTGGCGACGATTTCCCAAGCCGAGCAGCAAGACCGCTTTTTGGGAAACGGTGAACTCAGCGAACTAGCCAGCTATTTTGCATCTGGTGCAAAGCGTCTGGAAATTGCTCAGATGCTGACGGAAAACTCTGAGATCATCGTATCTAGGGCTGCTAACCGGATTTTTGTCGGTGGCTCGCCAATGGCTTTCTTAGAAAAGCCTCAAGAACGAGAACTAGCTATGGCTACGGCTGGGGCTACGGCTGAGGGAACTGTCACAGAAGGCATGAAACTAGGAACTGTCACCTACGTTGAAAGTCGTGGTGGATTTCTAGAAAATTTACGTTCAATATTTAACTCGTCTCCTGGTGGCCCGACACCTGCTGGTTTTAGACCAATCAATGTCGCCCGTTATGGCCCAAGCAACATGGCCAAGAGTTTACGGGATTTATCCTGGTTCTTGCGTTATGCAACTTATGCAATTGTGGCGGGTGACCCCAATATCATCAGTGTGAACACACGGGGTTTGCGGGAAATCATTGAAAATGCTTGCTCTGGTGAAGCCACCTTGGTCGCTTTGCAGGAAATTAAAGCAGGATCACTTTCCTATTTCCGCAAGGATGCTGAGGCTACAGAAATTGTGTCTCAGTACATGGATGTTTTGCTGAATGAATTCAAAGCACCCACACCTTCTAACAAAGTCCGTCAACGTCCCTCTGGCGACCAACAAGGACTACAACTGCCACAAATCTACTCTGTAGCAGCAGAACGTCGTCCTAAGTTTGCGATGAAGCCTGGTTTGTCAGCCAGTGAAAAAATCGAGGTTGTGAAAGCAGCCTATCGGCAACTTTTCGAGCGTGACATTACCCGTGCTTATAGCTTGTCGATTTCTGATTTGGAATCTAAGGTGAAGAATGGCGATATCTCCATGAAGGAGTTTGTCCGTCGTCTCGCTAAATCTCCCCTTTACCAAAAACAGTTTTACCAGCCATTTATTAACAGCCGAGTTATCGAACTAGCTTTCCGTCACATTTTGGGACGGGGACCAAGTAGCCGTGAAGAAGTGCAAAAATACTTTGCGATTATTTCTAACGGCGGTTTACCAGCTTTGGTTGATGCTTTGGTGGATTCTGACGAATACGGCGATTACTTTGGCGAAGAAACAGTTCCCTATTTGCGTGGTTTGGGTCAAGAAGCCCAAGAATGTCGTAACTGGGGACCACAGCAAGACCTGTTTAATTACAGTGCGCCTTTCCGCAAAGTCCCTCAGTTTATTACGACTTTTGCGGCTTACGATCGCCCACTACCAGACCAACATCCATACGGTTCTGGTAATGACGCGTTGGAAATCCAATTTGGGGCAATTTTCCCGAAAGAAACTCGCAACCCCAGCAGCCGACCAGCACCTTTTGGTAAGGATACCCGCCGGATCTTGATTCACCAAGGGCCTGGTATTAATAACCAACTGAGTAATCCGAAGGCGCGGGGTGAATTCCCTGGTTCTTTAGGACCAAAGGTGTTCCGATTGGATCAAGTTCCTTCGACCCTCAGCAGAAAGGGTGGTAAGGGTGTCAGCGTCAAATTCTCGGAAAGCTCTACCCAAGCGGTAATTAGAGCGATTTACCTGCAAGTCTTTGGTCGTGACGTTTACGAAGGTCAACGCCTGAAGGTGGCAGAAATTAAGCTGGAAAACGGCGAAATTACTGTACGGGAGTTTGTCCGCATTTTGGCGAAGTCGGATTTATTCCGCAAGATGTACTGGACATCTCTGTATGTTTGTAAAGCGATTGAGTATATTCACCGCCGCTTGTTGGGTCGTCCTACTTACGGTCGTCAAGAAAACAACAAGTATTTTGATCTTGCTTCTAAGAAGGGCTTCTATGCAGTTGTAGATGCCATTCTGGACACCACAGAGTACAGCGAGGCATTTGGTGAAGATACAGTGCCTTACGAACGGTATTTGACTCCGGCTGGTGTGTCGTTGCGACAATTGCGAGTTGGTAGTATCCGCGAAGATGTGGGTGCGGCGAAGGTTACAAAAGTCGAAACACCACGCTTTGTAGAACTGGGTACGGTGACTGAAAACCGCTCAGAACCTGATATCCAATTCCGGATTAATCAAGGTGTTACCAAGAAGCGCGAACAAAGCAAAGTCTTTAAGCTGGTGGCAAATACTAGCAATAAAGTTGCGGTAAATACTTTGATTAGTGCTGCTTATCGTCAGATTTTTGAGCGTGATGTTGCACCTTACATCCTCAAAAATGAATTCACAGTTTTAGAAAGCAAGCTGGGGAATGGCGAAATCAGCGTTAAGGAATTTATTGCTGGTTTGGGTTACTCCAGTCTTTACCTGAAAGAATTTTACACACCTTATCCCAACACCAAGGTGATTGAGTTGGGAACGAAGCATTTCTTGGGACGTGCGCCTCTAGACCAGGCTGAAATCCGCAAGTATAACCAGCTGTTGGCTACTCAAGGGATTCGGGCTTTTATTACTGCGATGGTGGAAAGTGCGGAATATGGCCAAGCCTTTGGTGAGGATACGGTTCCTTACCGTCGCTTCCCAACTCTACCTGCGGCTAATTTCCCCAATACTCAAAAGCTTTACAACCAACTCACCAAGCAAAATGTTGATGTAGTTGTGCCTAGCTTTGAGACTGTGAAGCCCCGGATTGCGTCTGTGAATACGCCAATTTTAGCGAAGGCGATCGCAGATTTGGCAGCCCAAGCCAAGGCTATCGACAAGACCAAGCCGTTGTTCATTGAGTTGGGTCGTTCCTTCAATGATGGTCGTGGTCAGTCTGTGGAAGTAGGTGTAGGTACAAGCCGCCGCAAACCTGCACGGATTCACCGCCTGACTTTAGGTGGAAATCAAGCAGAGAAGCAACAGGTAATTAATGCTGCTTACTGTCAAGTGTTGGATATATTTAGCGGTCAAGTTCCCCAAGACTTCCGCCGTTCTAACTTAGACAGCAAACTGCGGAACGGGGAAATTTCTGTCCGCGAGTTTGTTAGAGAGTTGGCTAGTTCCGAAATCTACCGGAAACGGTTCTATACGCCTTATCCCAACACCAAGGTGATTGAGTTCCTATTCCGTCACCTATTGGGACGCGCACCAGCCACACAAGGCGAAATCCGCCAATATAACAAGTTGCTGGCTGATAGCGGTTTAAAGGCTGCTGTAGAGGCAATTGTGGATAGTGCAGAGTATGCGCGCTTCTTCGGTGAAGATGTAGTGCCTTATCCTCGCTACCCATCACTACCAGCTGGTAACTACCTCGGTAGCGTCCAAGCTGCGGCTGACTTGGTGAAACAATCTTGGTCTAGTTTGTCACCTGCTGTACTGACAGGCCGCCCAAGCGATCGCTAAAAACTAGAAACTAGGGACTAGGGACTAGGGACTAGGAAATTTTTTTCCCTGCTCCCTGCTCCCTCTAATAACCCTAATTCCCTTGTTTAATAACCCTTTCAGGCAAAAAATGGCTGTTAAATCTGAAAATTAATATTACAAAGTATTAAGAACAGTCATAAATGCTCAACAGAATGCCGGAAAATGTTTTGCGGAAGGTAGTTGAGTTTTCTCACAAACTCGTCAGGCGATAGCTATAGCAATTATGCAATTGTTGTCTCTAAAACGGCGAAAAAACAAAGCTACTGCCAAACAAATTTAAAACGCACCAGTTTCTTCAAATTCTGGTTTCATTAGTACTGGAGGAATCCATTAATGAGTATCGTCACGAAGTCCATCGTGAATGCTGATGCAGAAGCCCGCTACCTTAGCCCCGGCGAACTGGATCGGATCAAAAGCTTTGTTTCCGGTGGTGAACGTCGCCTCCGCATCGCGCAAATTTTGACCGAAAACCGCGAACGCATTGTTAAGCAAGCTGGTGATCAGTTGTTCCAAAAGCGCCCTGATGTTGTTTCTCCTGGTGGAAACGCTTACGGCCAAGAAATGACCGCTACTTGTCTGCGCGACCTAGACTACTACCTCCGCCTTGTCACCTACGGAATTGTTTCCGGTGATGTTACCCCCATCGAAGAAATCGGTGTTGTGGGTGTGCGTGAAATGTACAAGTCCCTCGGCACTCCTATTGATGCTGTGGCTGGTGGCGTTAACGCGATGAAGAATGTTGCTGCTACCTTGCTGTCTGCTGAAGACTCTGGTGAAGCTGGCGCTTACTTCGATTACCTAGTCGGTGCGATGCAGTAAGCTGAAGCTCTTTTTACTTCTGCTGAAACATAAGTATTGCAAAAAGGTTGGAAATAAGGAAATAACGACATGCAAGACGCAATTACCTCTGTCATTAACGCTTCAGACGTTCAAGGTAAATACTTGGATACTGCGGCTCTAGAAAAGCTCAAAGGCTACTTCGTAACTGGTGAACTACGCGTGCGCGCTGCTACAGCTATTAGTGCTAACGCAGCTGCGATCGTCAAAGAAGCAGTAGCTAAGTCTTTGTTATACTCTGACATCACTCGTCCCGGTGGTAATATGTACACCACCCGTCGCTATGCTGCTTGCATCCGCGATTTGGACTACTACCTACGTTATTCTACCTACGCTATGCTAGCTGGTGATCCTTCGATCCTAGACGAGCGCGTATTGAATGGCTTGAAAGAAACCTACAACTCCTTGGGTGTTCCCGTAGGCGCTACTGTACAAGCTATCCAAGCTATCAAAGAAGTAACCGCTAGCTTAGTTGGCCCTGATGCCGGCAAAGAAATGGGCGTTTACCTAGACTATATCTCCTCTGGCTTGAGCTAAGAGTTAGTTTGCACTGAATACATTCGGTGCGGCTTTATTAAGGTCTGGAAATCAATTATGAGTGTTAGAACGTTCTATTGCTTATATTGTGAGTGTGAGCGGTCTAGTATTGATAGTCGATTTCCAGACTTGGAGTGATTAATTTAAATATTTGCATAGAATATACACTCCCACTTTTGTTTGTAATAAAAAACTTTTCACAATCACCGTAGGAGATTTAAGATATGGCTCGTTTGTTTAAAGTTACTGCTTGTGTCCCCAGTCAGTCCCGCATTCGTACTCAAAGAGAGTTGCAAAATACTTACTTCACCAAGCTAGTTCCTTACGAAAATTGGTTTCGCGAACAGCAACGCATTCAAAAAATGGGTGGCAAAATTGTGAAGGTAGAACTAGCAACTGGTAAGCAAGGTACTAATGCTGGGTTGTCGTAATTAATATATAACGAACATCATTCTAGGGAGTTGTCAAGAGGTCAGGGTAGACCTCTTTTTTGTTGGCTTTATATTGGATAGGAATAATTAAACGCGGATAAACGCGGATAAACGCGGATAAATTAAAATTGTAAAATCGAAATTTGCATGAAGCGTCTTTTATTAATTACAGAACGGTTTGCACCAGATTTAGGAGGTTTGGCTAGTAGTGCTACACGTCTTGTAACTACGCTTTGCCAATTAGATATAGAAGTTGATGTTGTTACTTGGAGTCGTTATTTACAACCAGGGGAAGTTTTACCCCCGGAAATTTTAGGGGCTAAATATCGAGTGTATCGTATAGGGTTGTACCGTCATTGGGATATGACGATGCCTCATACTTTGAATTTTTTGGATTGGTTGCAGCAGACTCGTGGGTATGATGCTGTTTGGGGTCATTATCTTTTTCCTAGTGGTTTTTTGGCTAGCTGGTTTGCTGGACTGCAAAAAATCCCCTCTACTGTTAGTGCTAGAGGTAATGATATCGACCGCGAAATGTTTCCCCCTGGAGATTTTGCCCGTCTGCAATGGACGTTACAACACGCTAATGTGATTACGGCTGTAAGTGCTGAGATGTCTCGCAAAATTCAGTTACTGAGTGGGCGAGATGATGTGTTGGTACTAAAGAATGCGGTAGATACAAATATATTTTGTTTGTCGAAGTCAGGTGATATTACACGGGAGAAGTTAGGAATTGCGCCTGATGAGGTTGTTTTGGGGTTTTGTGGGGAGTTGCGGGAAAAGAAAGGACAGCAATTTCTGTTAAATGCTTTGACAACGGTTCGCAGTCAGCGTCCAGCTTGTTTGTTAATTATCGGTGAGGTTCGGGCTTCTCAGGAATCTATACTACAAGTTTATAAAACTCAGCAGCCAGAAAATGCCCAGCGAATTATAGTTACTGGACATTTATCTAATTCTGGGTTGGTGGCTGAATATCTCCGGTTGTGCGATATTTATCTCCAGCCTTCCCTGTGGGAGGGAATGCCAAATGCGCTACTAGAGGCTATGGCTTGTGGTTGTTGCTGTATTGCTAGTGATGCTGGTGGAATTCCAGAGGTGATTTTACATGGTGAAAATGGTTTTCTGTTGCCTCGTTCTCAGTTACATAAGCTAGGTGAGGCGGTGTTGGAATGTTTGACTATGCCGGGAGAACAGAAAAATGGCATTGTTCAAGCAGCAGGCGATCGCATTCTCAATGAATATTCTATAGCTCAAGAGCAACAACGACTTCAAATTTTACTTAATCGTTTGATGCCCAATTGAGCATAAGCAGCCGTTAAAGCTGCACCAGCAAATTTCCAAGTATATTTCTCTTCAATGCGCTGGCGGGCATTTTGGGCGAGTTGGGTAGCTAATTTCGGGTCATGGTGTAACTGCAATACGGCATCTTTAATTGCTTTAGCTGAACCTGGTTTGACTAATAAAAAATGTACTTTGTCTTCGCCTAGTTCGCCGACTACAGGCAAATCACTAGCAATTACTGGGATTCCCGTAGCCATACCTTCTAAAATCTTTAGGGGACAACAACCTTGAACTAAGTTGCGATCGCTAGGCATTAATGGTGCCAAAATAATATCTGAAGCGTGGATATGTTGAACTAACTGTGTTTGTGATGTGGGTTCTAAAATAGTTAGTTTATTTTCTACCCCTAACTTTAACGCCAGCTGCTTTAATTTTTTAATTTGATCCTCTCTAGCTTGTCCAATCACTGTTAAACAAGCAGGAATATCTTTATTTACTAATTCTAAAGCTTCTATTGCTAAATTTACACCTTGCCAGGGCGAAAGCGTACCAAAATAGATCATTTGTAAACAGCTATCCTGATTCATCACAGGTAAGATATTCAGTTCACAATGATGATTATAGGTAAACACATCTAAATCTACACCGTTGGGAATCACGCGAATTTTATGGGGTGAGACATTCCGACTTTGCAAATATTCAGAGGTGGTACTACTAGGTGTGATAATTAAATCGGCTGCTGTTAAACAAATTTGTTCTTGGGTATGTAATTTGTGCAGTAGTTCTCGATCATCGATAACACCAGGATAACGATATTTTAGTTCTATGGAAGGTAAACCATTGACTTCAAAAACTAATTGCTCACAATATTGCTGTTTATTAAGTGCTATGACAAAACCTTCATAAATTGAACGAATATGAATGGCTGTAAATTGGCGACCTTGCAACCATCCCCGCAGCGACGTTTGAAAATACAAAACTCTAGAAATCAAATTACCACCGACAGCCGGTAACATTGTCTGCATCACTTGCGGGAATATTTGATCATTATCTATCTGTTCTGCTGTAGGAGAAACAGTGACTAATTGGATATTGCCAAAAGCTGCGGCTAAAGCCTGAGAAAATGCGGCAATATGAATGGACGCACCCTTTGGTGCTGGTACAACATCAAAGGATATATAGGCTAATTGGGGTTTATTGATAACTTGATTCATATATATGTAAATACCTCATTGACACTGGATTTTTTACTTTGTTATACTGACAACAATTTATATTGGTCTATCTCATATATTTTTTGTTGAAAAATAATTTAACTAAACTTAATTAAATGAATTGAAGGAGCGCAGATTGAAATGCCTATTGAATTACAGAAGCTACGCAAACATTCAATTTATGAAGACACAGCACTTTTGGACAGTGTTACAACTGATTTAGATGATATAGTAGCACTTTCTCAATTAGCAGAAATCAAGCAAAATAAATTTGGCAAACAAGCAATTTATTATTTTGCAGGAGCCGCAATTGTAGGTATTATCAGCTTTGGTCTATCTGGTATAGCATCTGGGTTACTAAATGTAGTAGCTTTTTTGTTCAATCTGGGTTTAGTTGGTTTAGTTATAGCCTGGATTTATGCGTTAGTAATGATGCTTAAATTTAGGAGATTAAATGTAATTAATTATCGATATCATCTCACGCGGCAACTTATAGAAATGCTGGCTAGAGATTTAGACGTAAAAGAATTATTTCATTTACAATTATCTTTTAAAAAAGGTGAAAGTAATGAGAATAAAACCAATACTATAGATCATCCCTATAAGAGTGGATGGAAGATAGATATTTATGAAAATCAGTGGTTAAACATGAGAGGACGATTTTTAGATAAAACTCGCTTTGTGTTAACTATTACTGGATTATCTAAAAAACAATATGGTTGGAAACGAGGCAGCAGTGGCAAAAATAAATACAAATCTAAAGTTAAATCAGGGGGATTAGATATCAATCTCAATTTAATATATCCTCAGCGCCGCTATGGAGCTATAAAAGTTTTACAAAATGAGGTTAAGGAGGCGATAAACATTCCAACATTCTCTTTTCTGCGAGGGTTAAAAGTGACAGATAAATCTATGAATTTGACTGTGAGACTTGATCCACAGCTTGCAGAAAGTCAAGAAAAAATATATCAAACAATTGTCGCCATGTTTTTAAGTCTTTATCAAGTCTTGAATTTGGCAAAAATGCTTTCTAAAGAAACTGTATGAAGCATATAATTGGTAAAATATTAACTCTAGGATTGTTAATTACTGCACTTTTAAGCTGTAGTAGCAACCCCACAAAAGATGAAATTTCTCAACAAAATACTCAACCAACAGCCGTTACGACAACTAATGTTGCTAACCGAACTGAAAAAATTAAGTTTAAAACAGAGTTTGGCGCAGACTTATTTTCTCTCAAACAACAAGCTAATGGTGCAAAATTAGTTGATGGTAATGATCAAGAATTAGCCAGAATAAGAGAAAATACTCCGGAAAAACTGAAAATCGAAAATGCTTCTGAGAAAGTTTTGGGTTATGTATTTAGGGAAAAAAGCCAGTGGAAGCTAGAAAATTCCGAAGAAAGTCAAGTTTTATATACTCTCAAACGGCAGAATGATGGTCACTATATCCTAGAGGATGGTACTAATAAAGAAATTTATCAAATTAAGTTGCAAAATAATGGTTGGGAGATTAATGCACCAGACCAAAGCTTGCTTTATCATATCAGGATTCGAGATGGTAAAACTTCTTTGAGAGGTTCATCTGCAACTACGGTTTTTTCTACAAGGTCTGAGATTTCACCCATTGCATTTGCTTGTTTTGGTTTGGATGTTCTCACTCGCGAACAACAAGCTGCTTTAGCTTATGCTGTAAATTTAACAGGAGGAAAGTAAAAGTTGCAAATTCAGCTTTCTTGGATAGACCCAAATACAGAAGAACGCCGAGAACCATTATTCACAACTCCAGTGGCTATTGGCAGAAAATTCGAGGAAATGCCAGCAGAAATCAATGGGGAACTAGTTTCGAGACTGGTGATTCCAGATGATTTAGTGGCAGATTATCATGTTTTAATTACCAGTAAAAATCAGCAGTTAATTGTAATTGCCCAAAATCAAAATATGGGGATGAAAATTAATGGGTTACAGAAAAATAATGGTAGTTTGAACGATGGCGATCGCCTGCAAATTGGTAGCTGTGAAATTGTGGTAAACTTGGCAGCAACAACTGTCTGCGATCGCATGGTAGGATTTCTGTTTAAACGCCGCTGCGATCGCACTGATCATACTGGTTGTCCCTACTGTGATCAGTCTTATGAAGAGGACTATGCCTTTTATGCCGATTATGGCAATTATCGCTCTGGAGGCTGGGGTAATACCTACTATGATCAGCGTGATTGCTATTTCTATGACCACTACACTGGCAATGTCAACTTTACAGAAGCTGATGCTGTTAGTTTTGAACGGGAAAGTGATGCTGATTTTGAATATGATATGGGGGCAAGTTGAAGCAATGAGTTAAGATAATTAACCACAGATAAACAGGGATTTTATCTAATTGAAAATTTTTAACTTATTTACTTTTGACTATTGAATAAAACTTGGTTAATTTATGCCCTCGGTGGCGGTTGGGGACATTTAACTCGTGCTTTATCTTTGGGTAGAATTGCCGCAAAATATAGAAAGGTCAGGGTTATTACAAATAGTCCTTATGCACAGCAAGTCAGTAATGAGGGATGTTTAATAGATTGGATTCCCGATGACGCTGGTTTTTCGGCAACTTGTATAAAG
Organism: Nodularia sp. LEGE 04288; assembly: GCF_963896525.1. Classification (NCBI taxonomy): domain Bacteria; kingdom Bacillati; phylum Cyanobacteriota; class Cyanophyceae; order Nostocales; family Nodulariaceae; genus Nodularia; species Nodularia sp. LEGE 04288. Next base: position 42,968 of record NZ_CAWQOY010000033.1, on the reverse strand, counting down.
GTACGAGAAATTTTACTCAGCATAGACTATGATTGCTTAATTGTTGATACCTTTCCCAGAGGTTTAGGCGGTGAGTTAGCAGATATTCTGCCGCAGTTACACTCTATTCCCCGAATTTTAATTCATCGGGATATTAATCCCCAATATATTATTGCCAAGAATTTACGGGATTTTGTAGCGGCTAATTTTGATTTGGTGATTGTACCGGGAGAAGGTACAGATTTAGGTTTGTGTGATTTGCCTACTGTACAGTACACAGCACCTTGGTTGATTCGCAATGCTGAGGAATTACCTGAGAGAGATACCACGCGATCGCCGGAGGCGGGGCTTTGCCCATCGCTTATCCTCAGAGTGGATAAATTTGTGAAAATCATCCTAGTCTGTGCAGCCGGCACAGCATCAGAGTTAGATATTTTTAGTCAACTAGCGCTGCGACTGCATGAAGCTTTTCCCGAATGTGCTGTGAGAATTTTAGCCGCTAATTGTCCGGTAAATTGTCCGGAAAGCTTATGGATATCTCACCATCCGGGTATTGAATGCCTCGCTGCGGCTGATGTAGTTGTAGGTGGGGGGGGATACAATACAGTTTATGAATGTGCCGCTGTGGGTGTACCTTTAGTAGCATTAGCTTTTCCACGATTGTACGATCGCCAAGAAAAGAGAGCTAGTAAAAGTTATTATGTTCAAAATATTGAACAAGCGATCGCTACTGTGAGAATTTTGCTAAACCCAGTAAAAACAGCAAAAAAGCAGTCTGCGTCAGCTTATATTAACGGTGCTGTGCAAGCAGTGCATCAAATTATGAGTTATAAGTTGTGAGTTATGAGTTTTACTTCTAACTTTGAATTTATTACTGTACCGAATCGTGAATCTACGTCGCCTGATTCCAATTTTTGATGATTCCGTCTCCACCTGGGCCTTAGAGGCGCGGTTGTTACGCTGGTTAACATTCGTTTGGCTGTTTGTCGGATTAATTATGCTGTTTTCAGCATCCTATCCCGTGGCTGAAGCCCGTCAAGCAGATGGATTGTATTATTTTAAGCGCCAACTTGCTTGGGTTTTCTTTGCCCTGATTGGATTCAACATAATTGTAAATCTTCCCTTACGGAAAATTTTGGGTAAGACTCATTGGTTTATCGCGCTGTTTTTGCTGTTAATCTTCGGAACATTGATACCAGGAGTCGGTAGAAAAGCTTTTGATGCAGCACGTTGGATAGCCATTGGGCCAATTCCCCTACAACCTTCAGAATTAATTAAACCCTTTTTGGTGCTGCAAAGTGCGCGGCTGTTTGGACAGTGGGAAGGTTTGAGTTGGCCAGTTCGCTTCGCTTGGTTAGGTATTTTTGGTTTAGTAATTTTAGGAATTTTGGTACAGCCTAACTTAAGTACAGCCGCACTCTGCGGTATGACTATTTGGTTAATTGCCTTAGCCGCTGGATTACCTTACAAATATTTGGGAGGAACAGCATTCGGGGGGCTAATGTTAGCAGTAATCAGTATTAGCCTCAAAGAGTATCAACGCAAGCGTGTAATGTCATTTCTCAATCCTTGGGCTGACTCTACAGGTGATGGCTACCAGTTAGTACAAAGTTTGCTAGCAGTAGGTTCTGGTCAAACTTGGGGGGCTGGGTTTGGACTTTCTCAACAAAAGCTGTTTTATTTACCAATTCAGGACACCGATTTTATTTTTGCCGTGTTCGCTGAAGAATTTGGCTTTGTTGGCAGTATGATCATGTTGATTATTTTAGCTTTATTCGCCACACTAGGATTAATCGTGGCATTAAAGGCTAAGAATATAGTCTATCGACTAGTAGCCATTGGGATCACCACTGTGATTATCGGACAATCATTGCTACATATTGCCGTTGCCACAGGTGCATTACCCACCACAGGCTTACCCTTACCCATGTTTAGTTATGGTGGTAATTCCATGATTTCCAGCCTAGTGAGTATGGCTTTGCTGATTCGGGTAGCCCGCGAAAGTAGTGAAGCGGAGGTAGTACCATTGCGAAAACCCCAGTCTGAGAAATTTCGTCAGCGCCGGATGTTGCAGAAAAAGTAAAAACCCTAGATTCGCAGTCCCATAATTATTAAATCCCGTTCTACACCATCAAGTTCTGCAACTTGCGGTAAATATCCCCACTGTTGAAATTCAAATTTGGCAAACAGGTTTAAACTGGGTTGATTGTGGGCAAAAATAAAGCCCAAAAGCGTTTTTATTCCTAAATTTGGACTTTCGCTAATTGCTTGGGCTAGGAGTTGTCCGCCTAAACCACATCGATGAACAGATGAGGCAATATAAATACTTATTTCGGCAGTAGAATCATAAGCTGGCCGCCCATAAAATGATTTAAAACTCAGCCACCCCACAACTATACATTCTTTTTCTATCACCCAGAGTGGTCGTTGTAAAGGCGATCGCCCTTGAAACCAAGCAAGGCGACTTTGTACAGAAACTGGTTCTAAATCAGCTGTCGCCTTGCGGCTGGGAATGGCTGCATTATAAATTGCCACTATTGCAGGTAAATCAGTTTCATTCGCATGGCGGATAGTCATTGCTGCCGTTTGGGAGAAAATACTTAAAATAATAGCAAAGGAATCAAATTTACGGTTAATCTTGCACAAATACAGTCAGTTTGTTTATTTATCTCTATTTTTAATGATGCCACAGCACCAAACACCCTGATTTGTTTATCCTCTTTCCCAATTTAGTCAGTATGCATTTATCTGTGTTCATCTGTGTACCCTGTGGGTAGCCGCTAACGCCTCTACATCTGTGGATGATTCAACCGGAGTTTTGATTTATTCACAGTTCATCCTAGAGAAACAGATAGATATCTGATATTAGGAATAATCAATTAAATATTTTTTCAAATTATATATAACTCTGCCATCAGGTTTCCTAGTTTTCTCGGTACAAATTTAGCTGCGTCCATCTTGGTATTCGTAAATTGTTGACGATTTTAGCAGAATAAATATATTGGCGAAAATTTGTAGCCATCACTACAAAAAAATGTTGTTAATTTCAACCTATTCAATATCTGATTTGCACTAAAGATAGAGGTCGTTTCTATTAGCTATATCTAGGATTAATGTAGCCTAGAACATTCAAGCCTAGATTTTTATGTCTAATAATTTAGTTGAAAATCCGGAAATTTCTGAAGACAACAGTGAGCAAGATTCGACTTTAGAATTAGAATTTGCCGTGTTTATCAGTAAATTTAAAACTGGTATTTGGCTGTTAGGCATTCCCGCTTGGATTTACGGAATATGCGATAGGAGTTTGGACGCATTTACTGATGGTTATTTATCTAGTCTAGAATTTTTCCATCTCTTGACTACAACCTTGTTTTTTTGCAGTTGGCTGTATTTAAAACCTGATGTTAAAGATAAGCAATTCCAGGAAAATTTATGTCCAATGCAAACAAATAAGTTTGCCTTAAAAAAGCGACATATGATTAGCCAAGAGTATATTTTACCTTTTCCTTACCTTTGCCAAATTTATCATCTGTTGAACTTAAAACATTTAGAAACAGTTCATAACTTCAGCTTAAATAACTTGAAGATTCTCAATGTTAGCCATTTTCAGCCCACAAATATCGGTGGAATCATCAAATTTCAAACAATTTTAGATTCTCCAGCTAATCCTTTGAGAATTTGGAGAAAACCCATTGTAGAGGTGGATTTAATCTTACACACTCCCCATACAATTGAATTGAGTATTCCAGTTTACAATCAAAAAAGAATAATTGTTATATTTCAAGCTTTTCCATTGACGGATAAGGAACATCAGTTATTTATAGATATTTATAGTGATCTAAATTGGCCGAAACCCTTACTGCAAATCTTGTTGCATTTTGCTTCTTGTTTGACATTGTTTGAAGATTTACCCTATTTACGCAACTTAGCTGACACGAATATTGAGCGTTTATTCAAATTAAGTAAATTTTCTAATAATGCAAGTACGCTACTCTTTAAAAGATTTGTTGAGCTTTATGGAACCAGTGGAAACACAGCTAAATTAATTGAAGGAAATAATTAAATCTGTGAAACCTCACCCCAACCTTCTTCTGAATAAGGAGCTACGGTTTACACAGAAGTCGGTAAATTCTCGTTTGTGTCATAAGATCCCACCCCTAGCCCCTCCCCGCAAGCGAGGAGGGGAACCGGATTTACAGTGAAATTCGGTTTTTAGGCCTGGAAACCCTTTTTGGATCAGGATGTGTGTACACGGTAGGAACAAGGAGAGGGAGGATGAATATTCTAAGCACGCGCTAGTAAAGGTGCGGCTGCTAGTAAAGTTTTAGTGTAGGTATGTTGAGGATTGCTAAAAATCTGCTTTGTCGTACCCAGTTCTACAATTTGACCACTATGCATCACGGCAATGCGATCGCACAAAAACCGCGCTAACCACAAATCATGAGTAATAAACAAGTACGTTAATTCAAATTCTACTTTCAATTCTAACATTAAATCTAGCACTTGTGTCTGGACACTGGCATCTAACATACTCACAGGTTCATCACAGATTAACAGTTTAGGACGAGTAATCAAAGCACGAGCGATCGCCACTCGTTGCTGCTGTCCCCCAGACAAATCCGCTGGATAACGTTGATAATAAAGTTCTGGTGGCGTTAATCCCACTTTTTCCAACATCCATAAAACTTGTGATTTCGCCTTGTCTGCATCAGCCAAATTGTGGATAAATAATGGATCAGCGATACTTTGTCCCACTGTCATCACCGGATTCAGACAAGCATGGGGGTCTTGAAAAATCATTTGCATTTGTCGCCGGGAAGCGCGAATTGCTTGGGGCGATAAAGTCGTTAATTCCTGTCCTAAAAATTCAACTTTGCCAGCCGTAGGACGAATCAGTTGTAATATTGTCCTAGATAGAGTACTTTTACCACAACCTGATTCCCCAACTAATCCGAAAATCTCCCCTTGATAGAGTTCTAAATTAATTCCATCTACCGCTTTAATTGTTTCCCCTGGCTTTTTCCATAGTTTTTCGATAAAATTTGGTTCTATAGTGTAATGTTGCTGCAATTCGGTAATCCGCAATATGGGTGATTGGGAAGTTTCTTCCCTAGTTCCCTCATCCACGGCTTGAATATGCAAAGCTGCTTTTAATAGCGATCGCGTATATTCATGTTGAGGTTCTCTCAATACAGTTTCAGTCGCACCCATTTCTACCATTTTGCCCTGATACATCACACCGATGCGATCGCAATATTCTCCCACCATCGCTAAATCGTGAGAAATCAATAACAACGCCATATTTTCTTCACTACATAGGCGGGTTAATTCTTGTAAAATCTGCGCGGAGACAGTGACATCTAAACTGGTGGTGGGTTCATCAGCCACAATTAACTTAGGATTGAGAAGTAAAGCCAAAGCGATCGCTACCCGTTGACGCATTCCACCGCTAAACTCATGAGGATACTGAGACCAACGACTTGCTGGAATATTCACTTTTTCCAAAGTTGCGATCGCTATTTCCTTCGCTTCTTTGGTGGATAATTTTGGTGAATGGGCTTGAAGAGTTTCAATGCAATGCTTACCAATAGTCATCAACGGATCAAGCCGTGTCATGGGATCTTGAAAAATGAGTGCGATCGCCTCTCCCCGAAATTTCCGCAACTGCCCAGGCATCAAATCAAACACCGATTCACCCTGAAATGTCACCCGCCCCTCAACGCGACTAGAAGGGGGTAACAAGCGCATTGCAGCCCTTCCTAGAGTTGATTTACCACAACCCGACTCACCCACCAAACCCATTCTTTCCCCAGGTTGTAAAGTCAAAGATACATCATCAACTGCCCAACTTACCGCTTCTTCTTGAGGCTGAGGATAAGCAACACGCAGATTTTCTATACAAAATAAAGCTTCATTCATATATTTATTAGTTGTCAGCCGTGAGATACCATTTGGGATAATCAGTTTAAATTTCCGCCAGTCTATTAGATTAACTCCCCAATGCGGATTAGGGACATCCAAAGAAAAATACTCAACTACCTAACGCAAAAAAACTCTCAAAACATCCAGTTCCCCTCCTCGCTTGCGGGGAGGGGCTAGGGGTGGGGTTTTATGACACAAAAGAAAGAGAATTTCCCGACTTTTGTCTACCGTAGCCAGCAAAGGGGACAGTGAAAAACGAAATTTAAGAATTGTCTCCCAAAGCCTTTCTAATTGTTTCAGTATCCAATTCTAATAATTCTGCTATCTCCTGAATGCTGAGTCCCCGTTGCACAAGCTTGGGCAAAATATTTAATTTGGCTTTTATTTCCCCTTCTTCTTTTGCTTCTTGATAAACTCTAGTTTCTTTCAGCAAGTTTAAATTCAGCATGGATTCTATTTCCTCGCGGCTTAAATTAGGAAACTTGTAGACAACGATTGTCTCTATAAATTCTATAACTTTTTTTTGGATGAGAGTATCTGTCAATTCCTCCCTAGCTTTTTCAATGAGAGTTTTGGCGAGTTCTTCAGCTTTGTTTTCATTCTCTACAACTAAGCGAACAATTCCTACTCCCAGAGAATTATTTGGTAAATCTTCGAGTTCGTCCAGGTAAAAGCGACGCAGATGAGGTGACAACAAAGAACGATAACGCAGGGGATAGCTACGTTCATTACTGCGTTTGTCATAGATAACTATTGCCAACCAATCAGGGTTAAGTGGTTGATACTGGGTGAAATAAAGGAAAATACTGGTAAAAAGTCGATCATAAAATTCCTCGTCTTTGTAAAACTGAATTTCTACAAAGTACAGTGGTTGATTAGGGAATGTTTCCAGGGGAGAAAATAACCCATCTAATCGAAAGCTTTTTTGTTTAATTTCTGGTGCGCTAAACTCATAGGTATTAGTGTTCGTATCAGGCGCACCAATAATTTCAAAGAAAATATGGGGGAATTCTTTAAATATTTCGTAGAAAATTGCATCTGTTTTCATGATTAAGAATTCCTAAATATCCCCACATTTTATCTCCCAAACTCTTCCCCACTCCCCATTCCCCAACTTGTTACAAAAATAACTGTCAATTGCCAGTCGAAAATGAGATGATGTAAGAACTCAAGCAAAAGGTAAAGAATTGTTATTTTTCCTCCTCCGGTTCTTGTTGGAGAATAGCTTCACAGTATTGAATGAGAGTAGTCAGGCGATCGCTGATCGTCTTCAGCCTCCCTTCGGCCGTCGATGCTTGCCGCGATCCTTGGAAAAACATGACATCAATTTCCAACAAGCGCAACTGCTTACTAATTTCCGTCCGATAGGATTGTACCCGCGAACTTCCTTCAGGCAAAGGAATAATCTGCTGCCGAAACATTTGCTGCAACAAGGATACACCCTTTCGCAGATTAGGTGCGGTTACTTCGGTAGCGGTGGTATCAGAACGTACTTGCTCTAGCAAAGTTGCTAGTGTCTGATATTTCTCAAGATTTAGAGACATTCAGTGCTAGTTAAGATAGTATTAATGTCAAGAAAATTATCTTTTACAATAAAGTTTCTCAACTTCTTATTAAAAAGCATAAGCCTCAAATTACTCTTTGAGGTTTTATTTGCCATAAATGGAATTTTCAACCTATGATTTTTTAATCCCGGTATGGATAATTACCATAGGTAATTAGAAAATCATTTTCATTTCTGCTTGCAGATAGCATTTTCTGTCCATAATGCTATCCATTGCGTTCATTTCTCACTTAATCTACCGATCACCTTTAATTCTTATTGTATGAGCAGCATACTGATAAATTCCACAACCGATCTCGCTCTTCCGGAATGGCTGATCAAATGCTTAAGAGAATCTTCAGCATATAAGGGCGAAGCCGAAGAACACCGAAAATATAGTGATGCCGTCTTAATTGGTCAGGCATTTGAATTTGCTTATCAACTGCATGAGGGACAGTACCGCAAATCGGGTGAACTATATATTAGTCATCCCGTTGCTGTAGCTGGATTGCTGCGAGATTTGGGGGGCAGTCCTGCTATGATAGCAGCTGGATTTCTTCATGATGTAGTTGAAGATACAGATGTCACAAGCGAAGATATAGAATCACGCTTTGGGCCAGAAGTCCGGCAATTGGTAGAAGGTGTCACCAAGCTGTCTAAAATAAATTTCACCAGCAAAACCGAAAGCCAAGCGGAAAACTTCCGGCGGATGTTTTTGGCTATGGCGCAGGATATCCGGGTAATTGTGGTGAAACTGGCAGACCGTTTGCATAATATGCGAACTTTACAATATATGTCAGAATCCAGCCGCCGTCGCAGCGCTCAAGAAACCAGAGATATATTTGCCCCCTTAGCAAATCGCTTGGGAATGTGGCGGATAAAATGGGAATTGGAAGACTTGTCTTTCAAATATCTGGAACCAGAAGCTTTTCGCCAAATGCAGGAACACGTTTCCGAAAAACGGACGGCGCGAGAAGAGAAACTGGCGAAAACTACAGATATGTTGCGAGAGCGTTTGCAGCAAGCCGGCATTCACTGTCATGATATTAGTGGTCGTCCCAAGCACCTTTATAGCATTTATCAAAAAATGCAAAGGCAGCAAAAAGAATTTCATGAAATTTACGATTTGGCTGCCCTGCGGATTATAGTCCAGACCAATGAAGAATGCTATCGGGCTTTGGCAGTAGTTCATGATGCTTTTCGCCCGATTCCCTCTCGATTTAAGGATTACATTGGATTGCCCAAGCCTAACCGATACCAGTCGTTGCATACTGGAGTGATTGGACTGACTGGCCGTCCTTTGGAGATTCAAATTCGGACTGTAGAAATGCATCATGTCGCTGAATATGGGATTGCAGCCCATTGGAAGTACAAAGAAACAGGTGGTTCTACTAGCCAGTTGACAAATGCAGATGAAAAGTTTACTTGGTTAAGACATCTGCTGGAATGGCAAAGTGATCTCAAGGACGCTCAAGAATATCTTGATAGTGTCAAAGACAATCTATTTGAAGATGATGTCTATGTCTTCACCCCAAAGGGGGATGTTGTACCTTTAAGCCCTGGTGCTACGTGTATAGATTTTGCTTATCATATTCATACGGAAGTCGGCAACCACTGTGCAGGGGCGCGGGTGAATGGTCGCATGGTACCTTTGTCAACGGGGTTGCAAAATGGCGCGATTGTCGAGATTATTACCCAAAAGAACAGCCATCCCAGTTTGGATTGGTTGAACTTTGCCAGGAGTTCGGCTGCGAAGTATCGGATTAAACAATGGTACAAGCGATCGCGCCGCGATGAAAATGTAGCTCGTGGACGAGAATTATTAGAAAAGGAACTGGGTAAAACAGGTTTTGATAACTTGCTGAAATCAGAAGCCATGCATATCGTGGCGGAAAAGTGTAATTACCACAGCACGGAAGATTTACTCGCAGGTTTGGGTTACGGTGAAATTACTCTCAACCTAGTGCTAAATCGCTGGCGAGAAGTAGCTAAAGGACAACAACCTGCTAACGTTATTCCTTTATTTCCCGGAAAAGAACTACCAACCACATCAAAAACTGTCCGCGATGCGCCTCCCCACAGCACACGTCCTTGTGATTCACCCATTATCGGCGTAGAAGGTTTGGTGTATCACTTAGCTGGGTGTTGTACCCCAATAGCTGGTGAACCAATTATTGGTGTGGTAACAAGAGGTAGAGGAATTTCTGTCCATCGCCAAGGGTGCAATAATTTAGAGACTGTGGAGTATGAGCGCTTAGTACCAGTAAGTTGGAACTCAGCCACCGAACATATCAGCCGTCCCCACACTTACCCAGTGAATGTGCAAATCGAAGCCCTTGACCGTGTGGGAGTATTGAAGGATATTTTATCCCGGTTGAGTGACCAGGGGATCAATGTGCGTCATGCACAGGTGAAAACTTCCATTGGTCAACCAGCGTTGATTGATTTAGGAATAGATATACGCGATCGCTTACAACTAGAGCAAGTATTTACTCAAATCAAGAAAATGAGCGACATTTTAAACATCCGTCGCCTTGGTCAAATTGACGAATAGTAGGGAAACAAAAAACACAGTGTTTCTTACTTGGGAGGGTGTGTTATGGGCTAATGTCCTAACGCACCTAGATTTAACTGTGGAGCCAATCCAAAATCCAAAATTCAAAATCTAAAATTCTCTGACCAGGAGAGCCGAAAATTTAGTTGGGGTGACTAACATTAATAGACTGCAACATTTTTTCTCGCTTCTTCCGGGCAATTTCTTGTAAATCTACTGTTCTATCAGTCTCATCGACAATTTCACCGGTGATTACTTCCAGCACATCTTCCAAAGTGACCACACCAGCCACACCTCCATATTCATCAACAACCACAGCCAGATGTTCACGCGCTGCGATGAAATTTTTCATCAGTTTATCGGCTGGAATTATTTCAGGAACGAAGTTAACTTTTCGAGCTAAATTAGCAATGTTTTCCTGATTATTTCCTTCAACCATCGCTGTGAGTAAATTCTCCTTTAAAGCAAATCCAATTACTTGATCAATAAACTCATCAACTACAATAATCCGGGTATGTTGAGAAGCAATAATATCTTTTTTGGCTTCCTCAAGAGTTAGATGACCTAGGATATATGTCAACATAATTCGCGGTGTCATCAAATCTGCGGCTGTGACATCATTTAATCTAAACACCCGTTGGATCATTTCTGCTTCATCGCTTTGAATAATCCCCTCTTGTTGACCAATATTCGCCAGCAGCTTAATTTCCGCCTCATTTGTAGTTGGTCGTTTTTTGGTTTTAAAAAAGCGTGCCGTCAGATTTTCGATAATCCACACTAAGGGTGTGAAAGCTATAGAAAGTCCAGTCACAGGTAAAGCTGTGAGCATGGCAATTTGTTCAGAATAGCGCTCTCCAATTGTCTTCGGAATGATTTCAGCAAAGATGATAATCAAGAAGGTAAACATTCCCGAAAATATCCCCAGCCAAGTATCTCCTAATACTTGACTCGCAATGCTACCTGTAATAATACTGCCAACAATATTAAAAATATTATTCATTATAACAATGGTTGCAATCGGTCGATTCATATTTTCTCGAATCGCCAAAAGTGCAACGGCTGAAGGATTATTTGATTGTGCTAATTGTCTGACTCTGAGGGTAGAAACAGAAAACAGCGCTGTTTCTGTACTAGAACAAAGCGCTGAACCTAAAATAACAACCAACACAATGATTACAAGCTGTAGCATAAAGATTCCCAAGTATGGGAAGAAAATTTTGGGTTGAGTACCGCAAAGGGGAAGCAAAAATTCAAAAAAACCTTATTCTCGGCTGTTTGGCGGTTTTTTTTGGTGCTTGATTTCCTCTGTGCTGCATTAGCGATAGCTAACCATTTTAGCTGATTTTTTTGATTTTATCAATCAAACCTACCCTTGGTCTTCCCTCTTCTGCTTGTCTACCGTATACATAGGAAGGCTGGGATTCTGAGTAGTTCACCTCAGCCACATATACGTCATGATAAATAGTAGTGCATCTATTTATCTGTTTAAATTCTTATGCCACAAATATTTCCCGGAGAAGTATTCGCCAAGACTGCGGATTTTGATCATGGTATTCGCCAACTCTTACCCCGATATGATGAAATGTTGGAGGTAATTACTCGGTGTCTCCCTACTACAAGTCGCCGCATTTTAGAACTAGGTTGCGGTACAGGGGAACTGACTCTGAAAATCTTGCAGCGCTTTCCCGATGCGGAAATCATTGCTCTAGATTACTCACCGCGAATGTTGCAATGTGCCGGTGATAAAATCACATCTGCTGGATATCAACAACAATGGACTGGGATACAAGCAGATTTTGGCGAATGGGCAGAAAATCCCGAAAAGCTGGATATTGGTAGCGAATTTGATGCTTGTGTGTCATCTTTGGCAATTCACCATCTCGATGATCAGATGAAGCTGAAGTTATTTCAACGAATTGCGGCAAGTCTTAGCCAAGGCGGATATTTTGGCAATGCAGACCCAACATTACCAGAATCACCTGTCCTAGCAGAAGTTTACCAGGCAGCACGAGAGGAATGGGCAGCTGCACAGGGAATTAATTTAACAGAGGTGCGGGCTAAAGTTGGTAGTAGCAGTCAGCAAGGATACTCTAGTCAAGACCAACTCGCTACTGTAGATACGCAATTACAAATGCTGGCTACATCTGGGTTTAAGACCGTAACAGTACCTTGGAAATATTACGGTTTAGCTGTGTTTGCTGCTTGGATCTAAAAAATGCACTTCTAGAGACGCGATAAATCGCGTCTGAGTGCTGAGTTTATATAGCATCCCAGGCGGTTCCTTTATAGCCATAATCGAAAATTTCTGGATGCAAAATTTCTGCCAAAATTTCGAGAGAATCTGCTAGGCGTGGCCCTGGACGATTGAAGAAGGCATTACCATCAGTAATATAAACTCTGCCACTGTGGCTAGCGTGAAGTTTTTGCCAATCTGGACGTTGAGTTAATAATTTGGCTTCTTGACGAGTCCGATTTAAATCAAAGCCACAGGGCATAAAAATGATAATATCTGGATTGCTCTGTAACAATGTTTCCCAAGGCACACAAGCAGAGGGCTGACCTGTAAGACTAAACTGTGACTGACCTCCTGCTAAGTTCACTAGTTCAGGAATCCAATTGGCGGCGGTCATTAAAGGATCTGTCCACTCAATACAGGCGACTGTGGGTACTTCTGTTAAAGAAAGCCCTTGGAGTTTGCTCTGACAAATTGTGACGCGAGCTGCTAAATTTTCTAATACGTGAACTGAGTCTACGCCAAATATATTTCCTACGCGCTCAATATCTTGCCAAACATCTTCCAGAAGATTAGGTTTTAAGGAAATAATCTGAGGTGAGCTGTGGACGAGACTAGCAACAGCTTTTTCTACATCTGCAAGGCTGACTGCACAGACATCACACTGGTCTTGAGTGATAATGTGGGTGGGTTGTAATTTCTCTAAAATATCTGTTTTGATTTGATAGATGCTTAAAGCCGATTGTAATAAATCATTGACATCATCGTGAATTTTGCGGCTAGGATCATCGGAGCTTAAGCGTGCTTGGGTACAAACGGGAAGATTTTGAATTTCTGGAGGGTAATCACATTCATGCGATCGCCCGACAATTTTATCTGTCAATCCCAGGGCGGCCAAAATCTCGGTTCCACCGGGAATCAGAGAAACAATCCTCACACTGTCATTTGCCATTGAACTACCTCTAGAACATCTGCTATTATTTCAATTCTTGCAAACTTTCAGCATCAGGGTATCTTTCTTTAGGTGAATACGCGATCGCTCTAGTAGTAAGTATTTATACGATTAATTAGTAATTATTTATTCTGAGATATCCATCTAATTTTTTGGCTCATCAGTTTTAGCCGCTAGTTTTTTGCGCTCTTCTGGGAGCAAGCCGCTTGATAGGTAAGCAGTCTGAGGGTTGGAAATTTACTATTATATGGTATTCATACAAAAGTTATATCCTCAGTAAAATGTGATATTCAATACTAATCTTTATTACTGTATGGAGTCAGGTTGAGATGATTCTAAAACGCCACTGCGAATCATCAGTTTTGGCCAAATCAACAGAAAAAATCCCATCCATGTGAAGACAGGGATGCAAACTAGGACGGTTAGCCAAATAGTTTGGAATAATAACCAACTACCGCTCATCAGTGTTACACCTGTCAGCATAATCGACCAGGGCTGACACCACCAAGGTTTGTAGTGCCAGGGACTTAAAGGTTTCTGTTCAGACATTGGTCTTATTTGATCAGGGACTTGCAATTCCCAAATTATCCCATCTGGAGATGGAATGACACAATTACTTTTTGCGCGGATTTTATTTTTTGCCGCTATTCTGCCCAGGAGATGTATTTGTTCATAGTTCACTGCTCAACTATTTCACGGACTAAAGAAGCTAACTTTTCGGCACTATCAGGAACTGCGATCGCCTTAGCATTTTCTGCCATCTTGGCTAATTCGGTTGGTGATTGTAATAAATTTAAAACCTGAGTTTGCAATATCTCTGTGGTTAACTCTGATTGCTTAAAAGTTAAGGCTGCACCAGATTGAGTAAATACATCTGCATTGTAAGTTTGATGGTCTTCCGCCGCAAAGGGGTAAGGAATCAAGATCGCTGGGGTTCCACATATCCCTAATTCTGTCAAACTACCAGCACCAGCCCGACTAATGGCTAAATTGGCTCGTCTTAATAATGCCGCCATATTATCGTAAAACGGTAATGCTATGTATTGTGAATGCTTGAGGCGATCGGCTTCCGGATCGCGATCGCCTGTCAAATGTACCACATAAGCACCTGCATCAAACCAAGCAGCAGCTGACTGGCGCACTAACTGATTCACCGCCACCGCCCCCTGACTTCCCCCAAAGACCACAATTAAAGGAACACCATCCGGAATTGGTAAATCCAGTGATGTATCAAGTCCTGCATCCAGAAATTGAGACCGCACAGGAGTACCCACCCAGACATTTTTCGCACGAGGTAAATACTTACTAGCCTCGGCAAATCCTAAAGCCACCACACTGCACCAAGGGCCAAAAAATCGGGTGACTTTACCTGGGAAAGCGTTAGATTCATGAAAAATTACAGGTAATCCCAGGGAACACGCCGCAATGACACTTGGTCCAGCGATATAACCCCCTGTAGTGACTACACCTTGAAAATTACCTTGTTTGAGGATGCGCCGTACTTCCAGAATCGCCGCCATCAGCTGACCCAAGATGCGTAGTGTGGATAATCCAAATCCTTGCTGGAACCCTTCAACTGCAATAGTATTCAAAGGATACTGTTTGGGGACAAGTTGAGTTTCTAAACGATTGGGGACACCCAGCCATTCTATTTGATAATCTGGCAATTTCTCGGCCAGTGCGATCGCCGGAAACAAGTGTCCACCTGTCCCACTGGCAGCTATTAATAATTTTATCGGTGCGTTTGCCATCAAAACTCTACCGTTTAGCGCTTAGGTTATCTAAGATAAAACAATTTCCTGACGTTCTCTACTCAAATCAGTAAACTCTTACTAAATGAATAACATTACTACCTTGTTACTGAAACACCAACAGAAATTTCCTCATAGTATTGGGTTGATTTTATCTCTGCTGATACTTGGTGTCACGAGTAATTCGTCACCAGTTCAAGCCCAGACACCAGAACAAATGCAATCCGTCTCTGCTGCTGTCAAAGAATCTCAGATGTCTCTCAGACAACAGCTGCGCGAATCCCGCACAGCTAACAATTTGGCTCAAGTACAAATCAGGGAAACTGTCCCCAGCAATGCGCCCACTGAGTTAAAAAACTTGTTAACGCAAATGGATGCAGCCGCCAGCCAAGGCAATATCAAAGGAGTCATGCAATTATACAGTCCCAATTTTACACATGGAGATGGATTAAATTCCCAATCTCTGGAAAAATCCTTGCTCGCACTTTGGAAACGATATCCCCAGTTGCGATACAGTACACAGTTGCAAACTTGGAAAGCTGAAGGCAATGCTATTGTCGCCGAAACGGTAACGAATATCACTGGCTTACCTTCTGCTAATAGTAACAATTTGGCTCTCAATGCCACAATTAAATCTCGCCAACGGATTCAAGGTACAAAAATAGTCAATCAAGAAATTTTATCAGAACGTAGCCTATTGACCTCTGGTAACAAGCCACCCCAAATTGATGTTAATTTACCACAGCAAGTAAAAGTGGGACAGCAATATAGTTTTGATGCCATTGTCCAAGAACCACTGGGCGATGATTTTCTTTTGGGAACCGCACTAGAAGAACCAGTCCAAGTCAGTAAATATCTCAATCCCACATCTGTAGAGTTGGAATTGCTGACATCTGGTGGACTTTTTAAAGTGGGACGCGCACCATCTACCCCTGGTAACCGTTGGGTTTCTGCGGTAATTCTTCGGGGTGGTGGGATGACTATGGTCACTCAGCGTCTACAAGTTGTGAGATAGAAAATGGGGTTAAGGGAATGGGAAGTGGTTCTTGTCCCCTTGTCCCTATTGTCTTTAGAGTATTATTGACGATTAAATCTTAATTAATCATGATTTCCCTCGAAAATCACATCATTCTCATTACTGGTGCGAGTAGTGGTATCGGTACTGCTTGTGCCAGAATCTTTGCAGGTGCTGGGGCAAAATTAATTTTAGCGGCGCGACGATGGGAACGCTTGCAGGAACTAGGAGAGACACTCAATCAGGAATTTGGCGCTGAGATTCATTTATTACAGTTAGATGTGCGCGATCGCGCGGCTGTGGAATCTGCCATTTCCAGCTTACCTCCTGCCTGGTCTGATATCGATATTCTGATTAATAATGCTGGTTTGAGTCGCGGTTTAGACAAGTTGCATGAAGGCGACTTTCAAGATTGGGATGAAATGATTGATACTAATATTAAGGGATTGCTTTACCTCACCCGCTATGTTGTGCCGGGGATGGTGAAACGCGATCGCGGCCATATTGTGAATTTAGGTTCCATAGCCGGACATCAAACTTATCCCGGTGGTAACGTCTACTGTGCGACTAAAGCTGCTGTCAAGGCAATTTCTGAAGGTTTAAAACAAGACTTGTTGGGAACTCCTGTGAGGGTGACTTCCGTTGACCCTGGGATGGTGGAAACTGAATTTAGCAATGTGCGTTTTCATGGTGATCATGCACGCGCTGACAAAGTTTACCAAGGAGTGACCCCCCTGACACCCGATGATGTCGCTGATGTGATCTTTTTCTGCGTCACGCGATCGCCCCATGTCAATATCAACGAATTGATACTTATGCCTGTTGATCAAGCCAGCGCCACCCTAGTTCATCGACAAACATCAACATAATTAAACTCAGAAACCCGCCAAATCGACGCTTGTTGGCGCAGCCTCACAAAAAATGGTAAGTAGCTCAAACTTAAAAAACGTAATACCCAGATCCCCGACTTCTTAGAGAAGTCGGGGATCTATATCCTCAATGTTTTATGTTTAATTATGTTGACTTACTCATAACATCCATAATTGACTACAGATAAATCCGCACCTCACAGATTATAAAACCATATATTCAAAGTTTATTAGTATTAAATAAAACTACAACTATAGATAGAGAAAATAGACATCTTCTTTAAATATGATTTTGATTAATTCAGGGATTTGCAAAAATATTTTTTTACTACAATAGCCAATACCAATTGTTCCCGTTGCCTAAGTTCAAGTATTTCCTTTTGGTTGTAAAAAGATGACTTGGTATTGTTAGCAAACAGATGTTTATATTTTTGCAAGCATATTTTTCCATAAAAATCACACTATCAAGATAATATTTGCAACCTAGATTTGTGAGCAGAAATTGCACTACACATTCTAGAAACATCTGTATTTACGCTGTCAAAAAACTTGATCACACTAGTCAAGAGGTTGATAGATGCACTTGATCAAAAGACTGATTCCCGTAGCCGGGATCTCATTCATAATCCTCATACTAGCCACTCAAGTACAGGCTTTTACTGTATTTGAAGCTGGGAGATTCCCTGAAGGAATCAACATTGAAAACTTATTTACTTATACCCCGTTGCAGTATGCCATTGTGGTAAACGTTTTTACCCTTGGTTTTGCGGCGCAAGCAGCAGGCCTGATCTATTTTCTGGCTACACTCAGAAATGTTTCTCCCTGTTATCGAATGGTTTCAGTCTTGTCTGCTGTCGTCATGGTATCGGCATTCCTCGAACTTTTCCAGCTAGAACAGAACTGGCGGGATGCATTTGTGTTTACCGA
Organism: Nodularia sp. LEGE 04288; assembly: GCF_963896525.1. Classification (NCBI taxonomy): domain Bacteria; kingdom Bacillati; phylum Cyanobacteriota; class Cyanophyceae; order Nostocales; family Nodulariaceae; genus Nodularia; species Nodularia sp. LEGE 04288. The sequence goes on along the minus strand of NZ_CAWQOY010000033.1, from coordinate 25,223 downwards.
TGGTTTCTGGCGACTCGGTACTGATGTATTCGCCAACGGCTTCCGGTATATAAACTGGTCTATTGACGTTCCTATGCTACTGCTCCAGCTAGTCATTGTCGTGGGTTTAACACAAAATCGTGCTATTTCCTACGGTAGCCAGTTGATTATTGGTGGATTGTTGATGATCTGGACTGGATACATTGGACAGTTTTATGAAATAACAAATCTGGCTTTGTTTTGCTTCTGGGGTATCGTCAGCACCGTGTTTTATATCTATATTCTCGTTGTACTTTGGGAATTGATTTCCAGAACAGTTGGTAATTTGCCCAGTCACGTACAGGGAATAATGCGGAATATTCGCTGGTATATTCTGATAACTTGGACTCTTTACCCCATTGCCTACGTATTGCCAGTATTATGGAGTACAGAATGGAGTATAGTAACTAGGCAGATTATTTTTATCTTTGCAGGTATAACCACCAAGGTAATCTACGGGGCTATTCTCACCTACATTGCTCGCCAGCGTAGTCAAGCAGACAATTATCAAGAGGCGATCGCTACTGTCGCTCTCCGTTCATCTATATCTTAGAAGCTTGCACCGAACAGAAAGCTTTCGACTATCCTGATTAACAACAGCAAAAACAGTCAATAACCCTACCCTGTACAAGGGTGGGGCGGCAAGATAGATCAACTCAAAAAGTAGCAATTGTAACTGGTGGAAATCGTGGTTTGGGATATGAAAGCGATCGCCAATTAGCAAAACAGGGTCAAAATTGGCTATGCCACGCAATCTATCACAGAAAATTGCTATAACTTCCTGAAATCACCAATAAAATGTGTGGGCTGATACAATATTTTCTAAATAACTATTATAGGCTTTTAAAACCCTTTACTTATACCCTTACGGCGGATATTTCCGCTAAAGAAGCACCAGAGCGATCGGGAATTACCCTAACAGGTGTCATGCACTTGTGAAATTATATGAGTAATTTTCTTCGCCCTGGTGATTTACTTATTTTTACTTGATTAAAATAAATCGCTCTGAAGCTGCAAAAATTAATATTTTGCCATCTTTTTATAAATTTTCACCTTTTTTACTATTACTAGGATTTTGAGATAATTTCCGTAGGCTTGCTTCCAACTCCGGCGATAACTCTAGAGGTAAATTTCCAGTACGGATATGCAAATCTCTCTGAGGAAAAGGAATTTGTATGTGATACTGCCTAAAAAGTTCTTCAATTCGGAAGTACAAATTGCTTTTAATTAAATATTGTTGACTAGGGTTCGCAGTCCAAACCATGAGTACGAAATTTAAGGAACTATCGCCAAACCCAATGAAAAAGATCGTCGGGGTGGGAATTGACAAAATTCCATTCTGCTCTTGAGCCGCTTCTAACAATGCCATTTTGACTGTAGTGACATTAGAACCGTAAGCCACACCAACCGGAATTCGGAGCCGCGAAACCGGATTCTTATAGCTCCAATTAATCACCTTATCTTCCAGAAAGCGGGAGTTGGGTACAATAATTGAAATTTGATCTAGCGTTCGTAATAGAGTACTCCGACCACCAATGCGCTCCACCGTACCTTCTATGTCACCAACTTCCACAAAATCGCCTACCTGAATTGGGCGCTCAAACAACAAAATCACACCACTACCAAAATTTTTAGCGATATCCTGAAAGCCAAAACCGATCCCTACCCCCAAAGCACTTGCCAGAATCGTGAGTGAACTTAAATCTAATCCCCAGACCTGTAATAATACAATTGCGCCAACGATAATAATTGTATATTTAGTGATAATTGCGATCGCTTCTTGAACACCCCTATCTATTCCCGTAAATTGTAAAATTCGAGTTCTCAAAAGGTTTGTTGCTGCACCAGCTAAAATCATTAGTCCTAATAACAGCGCTATCAAGACCAGCAAATAAATAACTGAATATTTACTTTGACCTAAAGTTAATATGGGAGATGTCAAAGTTTGAATCAATTGATTAGTAAAACGGTAGCTCCAAATGCGACTAATAGGTAATAAATTGGTAATGTAGAGAGTTACACTCACCCAAAGCCACATCCGCGCCGCCAGCAAGGTAAAATTAAATAATAAATTCAAAGCTGTGGACGAACTAGAATCTACTTCCGCCGCTTCCGGAGATAGGGGTAATCGTTGCAAAACTTCCTGTCGGGAACGTTTCCATAACCATCCTAAGAGCCTATGACCGACAAATGCTATGATCAAAAAGCTAATACTCAACAACAGGGAATTGCGAATAAACTCAATACTTCGCTCTTTCTGAGCTTGCTGTAATCCTTCATCCAATTGTATGCTCCAAGCTTCTGCTTGTTGTTGCGGAGAGTTATTATCCACTACATCTGCCTGGGTAACAGTCAGCAGATATTGTTGATTCACAATAATTATGGGCGATTTGTTAAGTTCCTCAATTCCTACCTCAACTGGTTCCTGAGATAAGACAATCTGACGCAGCCGGAAGTTAATCAAATCTGCCCTTTGTGCGGCCGTAAATTGCTCTGCGCTACCCACTTGAAACAGCAAACGACCGTCAATACTAACAGGTGCTTGCTCTGTTGCTAAAGCCGGCGCAACTATCAACAACAGGCTGAGAAGAATCAAAATCAGAATTTTAATTTTGGTAATCCATGAACGAATGAGGTTTGATGGTTGTCGAATACGTTTTCGAGTCATTGACTTTATTGGCTGAGTACAGATGCTTTAAGTGATAGCCCAGTTCATGAGCAGTCTCATTTCCAAAAAATGTGACTACGGTTTAACCGCAATCCACAATCAAGTTTTAGATTATTTGATTTGCACCCATCAAGATTACCTTAATTTATTAAAACTGGTTTCATACCTATTTGATTTACAAACGCCCAGAAGCTCAGATCCCCGACTTCTTCAAGAAGTCGGGGATCTTTTTGTTCGTAACTAATTTAGGATTGCTATAGCTAATGATGCATTAGCGATCATCGCGTTTAGTCCAACGACGTGAACCAGAGGGACGAGCATCAGACTTTTTGCCACCTGTCACCGTTCGCGGTGGTGATTGTTTACCTGATTTTTGTGGTAACGGTTTAGCAGTAGAGCGAGCCGGACTTTTGCTACCTTTAGCTGTGTGCTTGCGTCCATCTGGAATTGATTCGGGCTTACTAGGAAAGTTGGTTCCAAAGCCAGCAACCACTTCAAAAGGCAAGCGCTGTTCAATAAGTTTTTCGATATCTGCCAGCAGATGGTATTCATCAACGCACACCAGCGATACAGCTTCGCCTGATGCACCAGCGCGACCAGTGCGACCAATGCGATGAACATAATCTTCTGGGACATTGGGCAGATCAAAATTGACTACATGGGGCAGTTCGCTAATGTCGAGACCTCGCGCTGCAATGTCAGTTGCCACCAATACCTGTAAACTGCCGTTTTTGAACTTTGCCAGAGCGTTGGTACGAGCCGCCTGGCTTTTATTACCGTGGATGGCTAATGCTTGAATACGCTCCTCAGCCAACTGCTTCACCAGACGGTCAGCACCATGCTTAGTACGGGTGAAAACTAGGACTTGATACCAATTATCTTCCCGAATCAGGTGAGCCAGCAATTGGCGTTTCCGGTCACGGTCTACTTTGTAAACTTTCTGTGCCACAGTCTCGGCGGTAACGTTGCGGCGTGCCACCTCGATCATCTTCGGGTGATGCAGCAGCCCTGTGGCGAGTGCTTTGATTTTATCGGAGAAAGTGGCGAAGAACAGCAAATTTTGGCGCTGTTTGGGCAAAAGCGAGAGAATGCGACGGATATCACGAATAAAACCCATGTCTAACATCCGGTCGGCTTCATCCAGCACCAAAACCTCAACGTGTGAAAGGTTTACAGTCCCCTGCTGCACGTGGTCTAGTAATCGTCCTGGGGTAGAGACTAGAATATCCACACGACCCTTTAAAAGGCGTTTCTGGGGATTAATGCTGACCCCACCGAACATCGCCATTGTGTTCAAATTCAGGTACTTACCGTAATCACGCACGCTTGATTCCACCTGTGCGGCCAGTTCACGTGTCGGGGTGAGAATCAGCGCCCGGATTGCTGGGTATCCATTAGACCTGCTTTTAACGCTTTCGTCCGACAAGCGATGCAGAAGCGGCAGGGTGAAGCTAGCAGTCTTTCCCGTACCAGTTTGGGCCCCAGCTAGCAGATCGCAACCTGACAAGACAGCAGGGATGGCCTGGATCTGGATTGGCGTGGGTTTGGTGTACCCCCGCTCGGTGACAGCACGGATAATTTCATTGGACAAGCCGAGATTGGAAAAAGACATAGAACTCCGAAAATAACATCGGCCTGTCGCCACTGGCGACATCAGTCTTAGGCTGACGGACAAAAGTTTGAAAGGCTGAATGGGCAGTAGCGCTAAGACTGAGAGCGAATGCCGCCGTTCTGCATTTTAACAGAGTGCAGTCGTTACTTGTAAATATCTTGGGCATGAATAATTCTTGAAATTCTTCTGGGAGCAAAACCTTGCCCTGTCCGTTACTGTAGATTTTAATTTTGACTATGGAGTAGGGCGTTACACCTCATTAAATTACTACTGCTGATTTCTATAAAAAAAGCCCTCATAAAATCTCTGAGGGCATTAACTAATATCTATGTCACTTATCAAGTACGGAAACGTCGTTTACCCTGCCTGTGCTTGGCAACTTCTTTACGCTTGCGTTTTTCAATAGGCGTTTCAAAGTGACGATGCTTCCTCATATCTGGAAAAATCCCAGCTTTGGAAACTTCTCGCTTAAATCGGCGTAAGGCTGACTCAATGTGTTCATTGTCACCCACGATTATTTGGGTCATTATCTCTCCTGTGAATTTGAGGTACTTAATGGCTTCTAATGTAAGCGGTTCAATTGAATAAAGTGCAACAAAAGACAGATTTTTTGTTTAACCTGAAAATTCGCTGAAAAATTTTAGGTTTCAAAACTTAGTAGCGGTTACGAGAGCCGCCACCACCGTATCCTCCCCGGTTACCACCAGAAGAACCTCTGTCTTCCCTAGGCTTGGCTTTGTTAACTTTGAGGTCACGACCCATCCATTCAGCACCATCAAGGGCTTCAATGGCGGCAGCTTCTTCAGCTTCAGTGCCCATTTCCACAAATCCAAAACCGCGTAGTTGTCCTGTTTCGCGGTCAGTAGGTAGTTGAACACGCCTTACAGTACCATATTCTGCAAAAACTGCGCTCAAGGTGTCTTGGGTAACTTCATAAGAGAGGTTGCCTACGTAAATTGACATTGATTATCTCCAAAATTATCACTGTGTAGAGATTTTAATTTCGGAGATAAGTCTGTAAATACTAAAAGGAAAAAGCCTGTCAATACTAAAAACAAAGACGCTCACCGAATTAATTCTCTTAGTTTAAGATGACATACCTGGCAACTATTTAACAATAGCAAAAATTAGAATGGTTTAACGATGAAGCTAAACCCTTCACTACATCTGTGTTCTAGGTTTAAGGCAATGCCTGTTGCTGCCTGTGATCGGTGGCTTCAACGGATTAAGGAACAACCTATTCACATATTCACACACTTGGAGCCAGCTGTAAAGGAGACGCTACACGGTAAGCGCAGCTATGCCGTAGGCTTTACGGGCATCCTACGGCAGGCGCTAGTCTCTTCCTTTGGGCTACGGTGTACACAGAAGTCGGTAAATTCTCGTTTGTGTCATAAGACCCCACCCCTAGCCCCCCGCAAGCGAGGATGGGAACCGGATTTACAGTGAAATTCGGTTTGTAAGGCTGGAAACCCTTTTTGGATCAGGATGTGTGTACACTGTAGCCCTTTGGGAGAAGAGGAAGACGCTATGGGAAGGTAAGGAAAGGGAGACTTTGAGAAGTTAAATTATCTTGACAGCACGCAAACCAAACAGCAGTCCTACGGCTACACCCATGAATAATGCCAAAAAGGCAATATAAGCGATGATTCCAAACATTGATTTTTCTCCACAATACTTGACTAATCTATTGAATCACGGGGAATGGGGTTAAAGGAATGGGGCTTTATTCATGGGGAGTAGAAAAATGCTTCTTCATCTCCCTGATTTTCACCATATCCTTGCTCGCCTCGATCGCCCCACATTACGATAGAATACAGCCCACGGGCGCTTATTTGGGTTTGGGCAATGACTTCTGTAATTAATGTAAATCTACCGCAGCAGTCTTATGAGATTGCGATCGCACCTTCAAGCTTAGATCAACTGGGTCAACAAATGGCTACTCTGAATCTAGGCAAAAAAGTTTTGGTTGTTTCTAATCCCAGTATTTTTAAACATTACGGCGAAAGAGCGATAAAATCTCTGACATCGGCTGGTTTTGAAGTAGCCAGTTACAACCTACCACCAGGGGAACGCTACAAAACCCTCAACTCCATCCAGAAACTTTACGATATTGCTTTAGAAAACCGCCTAGAACGTTCTTCGACAATGGTGGCGTTAGGAGGAGGCGTAATTGGCGATATGACAGGTTTTGCTGCCGCAACCTGGCTACGAGGCATTAATGTAGTGCAAGTACCTACCACTTTATTAGCAATGGTAGATTCGGCCATTGGTGGCAAAACAGGTGTGAATCATCCCCACGGCAAAAATTTGATAGGGGCTTTTCATCAACCGCGTTTGGTCTTAATTAGCCCAGAAACGCTAAAAACTCTGCCGATGCGTGAATTCCGCGCCGGAATGGCAGAAGTAATTAAATACGGTGTGATTTGGGATGCCGAATTATTTTCCCAGATGGAAGCGAGTAAACATTTAAATCAACTCCGCTACATTCAGCCGGAATTTATCGAACACATATTAACCCGTTCTTGTCAAGCCAAAGCCGATGTTGTCGGGAAGGATGAAAAAGAAGGCGGACTCAGGGCAATTCTCAACTATGGCCACACCATTGGTCACGCCGTAGAAAGCTTAACAGGTTATCGTTTACTCAAGCATGGCGAAGCTGTAGCTATTGGCATGGTAGCAGCAGGACAGATTGCCGTGGAACTAGGAATGTGGCAACAGGAAGATACTGAACGGCAAAATGCCCTCATTCAAAAAGCGGGTTTACCAACTCGGCTACCAGAAGGTGTAGATATTGAAGCGATTATTGATGCATTGCAACTAGATAAAAAAGTCAAAGCCGGGAAAGTCAGGTTTGTTTTACCAACGACAATTGGTGCAGTGATAGTTACCGATGAAGTGCCAACTGAGACTATCCGGCGGGTGTTACAGAGTATGTAATTCGTCATGTATCAAAAGCTGTAAATTACTTCATTTTTTGCCCGACAATAATCAATGAGTAGGAACCATCTACATCTTCAACTGTTGGGTAAGCAATGAGGTAAGAGAGGTGACGAATAATTTCCCGGAAACTTAAGCAAGAATATGCTCCTAATCGTTGTTGAATTGAGCGATTTCGTAAAAGCTGAGTTTCCCGCTTAAATAAAATGTTTGACCAAGCTTGACCGACTCGAAAATTCACTTTCAACCCATTCTGTTCAAGTAAGCGAGAAAGCGATTGATAGCTAAAGAACTGTTTATGACAAGAATTCGTGGGTAATCCGGCATTGTCGCGAGGTTCGTATAAAACATTAGGAACCGAGCAAATGAGAAATCCACCAGGTGACAAAAGTTGAGAAAACTGCTCTAAAACACTGGTAGGATTAATCAGATGTTCCAAAGTTTCAAAACTGACGATCGCATCAATATTTGGATAAGTTTTATCTGCTAACAAACCAGGCTGCTCTAAGTTGTGTTGAATCAATCGGGTTTGAGAATTATTATCCTGCTGTGCTGCCTGTTTTAGCAGTTCCGAATTTCCGTCTACACCAATTACTAAATCAGCAACTTTTTCTAGTTCGCGTATTCCATAGCCCACGCCACAAGCAATATCAGCAATGCAGGTTAATTTAAATTGGCGGAGGTAATCGGCGGCAAATAAATAACGTCCTAAATGCTCAATTTTAACCCATAAATTATCGTCTGTTTCATCAAATGGATCGATACAATCTTCGCCAAAATGGATGTTAGTGTTGATTTTTCCTGGCAAAATATTTTCCTTGATGTGGACACCGAATGAAAAACTTTAGGAACTCTGTCCCATAACCGAAACTTGATGCGCTTGTTGATTAGCTTTCATGAGCAAGAGGCAATTTTGGTTGAGCTTCTATTTGGTACTCAGATTCAGTAAAAGTTCGCATAGGGTAAGTGAACAACTGTGATCACGTTTTTTAGTCTTCTGGATAGGGATTTATCTGCGTTTAATTCTTTTTTAATATCTGCAAATCTGGGAATCGCTATATTTCAATTCTACTGAAGGCAAAGCCCAATGTTTGAAATAATTTGGCATAACAGGTAGTGAAGAGCCATAAAATTTTACTTCTGACATATACTTTTAGAATACAGGACTATGTTCTAAATCCCAACACTGACCATTATTCCAGATTCGATAAGTACGTTCACAGTCAAATTGGTTATTAATCCACGGAATCGATGTAGGATGGGGCAAGGTGGGTATAGAATAAATTGAAGACCATACAAAGGTTAAGATAGCGAAACTAGAAATCAAGAATATAATTACAAGTCCTAAGAGCAATAAGATATTAACAGGGTTACGCAAAGGAAATACACCTTTTGCGTATCGCCAGCGCCGTTTTGTACGACGTTGCTTACCGACTAATAAAACTATATATAACCTGATTGCAGGAATAGGTAACGAAACACTTATGTCTAAGAAATGACGATTCCAATCATTAGTTTCCCAAACCATTTTGATGGCTTGTAGTTGCTCATGAGTTATGGTTTCTTTCACATCTGGGTAAATTTCATGATAAAGTTGTTAGTTGTTGAAAATTAAATAAGATGCTGTGAAAATGATATTCTGCTAGTAATTTATGAGGATTAAGAAAAGATGTCTTGGTAAACGCATGGCAAAGAAACAATCTTATTTAAGAGTTGTTTAGAGCTTTAATATGAGAGGTTTTGGCTAGCTTGTATTCTATATTGCTAGTGTATATTTCATAAATTATTAGAGTTTATTCCATAAATTTTGTTCCCTGAATATGAACATGAAACATTAGTGAATGTGTATGCTTCATCAAGCGAAACTGTAATTCTTATCTTGCACCACTGGCTTATTGCCGAAATTGCCGCCTCAAAAGGCTCTGATTTCCTCAGTTTTGTAGTGCAACTCTAACTTTTTTGAGCAGGTGCAAAATCCTAGGTAAGCAACTCAGATGGAGACAGTAGTTTTTAGATAAATTATACACCTGTTTATAGTCGCTTCTCCATACCGATATTACCCTGCAAGCCACCAGTGTGTACTAGTAACAAGCGATCGCCTTTGGGAAAAATTCCCCCCTTGAGTAAATCCATGACACCAGCAAACATTTTTGCGGTATATACGTAGTCGAGAGGTATACCCTGCTCTTGCTCAAATTCCTGGCTGAATATTAGCAGCTGCTCATTAACCTTGGCATAACCGCCAAAGTGATAATCACAGAACAACTTCCAAGGTGCTGAAGAATAATTTGGTGCAGGTAGCCCAGAATCCAGATAATTCCTCAGCAAATTGCCGATTTCCTGGGCGAGAAATTCCCCCTTTTTCAGCACTGGAAAACCAATCACTCTTTGCCCTTGATGGAGCGAAAGTGCAATACCAGCTAGTGTCGTACCTGTGCCACAAGCCAAGCAGATGGTATCAAATGCGCCGACATCGCTAACTATTTCTGTACAGCCGCGCACGCCATTTAAGTTGCTACCACCTTCAGGAATAATGAACACGTTACCGAAACGTTGTTTTAAATTTTCCTGTAATTCTCTGGTGTGCTTTTGTCGGTAAGTCTCACGATTCAGGTAGACAAGCTGCATACCTTGCTGAACAGCAAAATTTAGCGTCGGGTTGAGTGGTAATCTTTCCTCTCCACGAATCACTCCAATGGTGCGGAAACCGAAAAGATTACCTGCGGCGGCTGTAGCAAAGATATGGTTAGAATAAGCACCCCCAAAGGTCAGCAAAGTTGTCAAATTTTGCTGCTTGGCTTCCAAGAGGTTGTATTTCAACTTGTACCATTTATTACCGTTAACCAATGGGTGCATAGAATCGAGGCGTAGCACGGATAATTCCACACCAGCGCGGCGGGTAATCTCGTTGTCTATGGGCTGGGTAAAAGGCGGAAGGAAGGGTGATGACATAGGGAAAAATTTACGCAGAGGCGCACCAGGCGGGGAGGATGAATATTTTTACTTCATAGCCTTGCTTGATTGTCAGCTAAGAAATAGGCTGAGAATATACAGTCGTTTTCTTTTAGATCAAGTACAGATTCATCTGTGGTTCATGATTATTTGTACTACAATCACTGGCAAACTGCTGTAGATATTTGTCCAATAATCTCAATAGTCTATGGCTAAAGTTTTTGACTGCATAACTGAAGAACTGCAAGGTTTTATTGCTAGCCAACACATTTTTTTTGTTGGTTCTGCACCTCTGAGTGCTACAGGTCACGTTAATCTGTCTCCGAAGGGGTTGGAATCTTTTCGCATCCTTTCGGATCATCAAGTAGCTTACCTGGATCTTACAGGTAGTGGTAACGAAACTTCGGCTCACTTGCAAGAAAATGGGCGAATCACTTTGATGTTTTGTGCCTTTGAGGAACCGCCGCGGATTCTGCGCCTCTATGGTCAGGGATATACAATTTTGCCAAGTCACCCTGACTGGAAGACTTTGTACTCTTTATTTCCGCAAATACCAGGAACTCGTCAAATTATTGTCGCTGATATTGAACGGGTGCAAACTTCTTGTGGTATGGGTGTCCCACTCTATGAATATCAAGGACAGAGACAGTCTTTAGTCAACTGGGCAAGTAAAAAAGGTGAAGAGGGCATCCAAGAATATCAACAGCAAAAGAATATAATTAGCATTGATGGTTTATCAACTCCACTGAATAAACCTTGAAAAAATCTATAAGTTTTTCATGACTATAAACATCTAAAATTAACTGGGATAAATTCATGAATAATTCAATTAAGCTACCCCAAAAATTAATGCTCTTGGGTTCAGGCGAACTCGGCAAGGAATTTGTAATAGCAGCTCAACGTCTGGGTAATTATGTCATTGCTGTTGACCGCTACGCTAATGCTCCTGCTATGCAGGTGGCTGATTGTTCTGAAGTGATTTCTATGCTGAGTGCTGATGAATTAGAAGCTGTTGTCCAAAAACACCAGCCTGATTTTATCATCCCAGAAATTGAAGCGATTAGAACAGAAAAGTTACTGGAGTTTGAACAACGCGGGATTACAGTTATCCCCACTGCGGCTGCAACTAACTATACAATGAATCGCGATAGAATCAGGGAATTAGCACATCAAGAATTAGGAATTAGAACTGCTAAATATGGTTATGCTTCTAGTTTAGAGGAATTGATTGCTGTTTCTGAGCAAATTGGTTTTCCCAATGTTGTGAAACCTGTGATGTCTTCTTCTGGCAAGGGTCAATCTGTTGTCCCAGTCCAGGGTAAGGTTGAGGAGGCTTGGAATTATGCGATCGCTAATTCTAGAGGTGATAGTCAAAGGGTAATTGTTGAAGAATTTATTAACTTTGAAATTGAAATAACTTTGCTCACCATTAAGCAGTGGAATGCACCGACAATTTTCTGCTCTCCCATTGGTCATCGTCAAGAAAGAGGCGATTATCAAGAATCTTGGCAACCCGCAGGTATTACTGAAGACAAAACATTAGAAGCTCAAGCAATAGCGACAAAGGTTACCGATGCTTTGGGGGGAGCCGGAATATTTGGTGTAGAGTTTTTCATCACTAAGGATGAAGTGATTTTTTCGGAACTTTCACCCCGACCACACGATACAGGAATGGTAACATTAATCTCGCAAAATCTCAATGAATTTGAATTACATTTACGAGCTATTTTAGGTTTACCAATTCCCCATATAGAACAGTTGGGTGCTTCAGCTAGTGCAGTAATTTTAGCTGCGGAAAAATCTGATGCGGTGGCTTTTACAGGTGTAGCAGAGGCTTTGTCCGTGACTAATGTAGATATCAAACTATTTGGCAAACCTAGCGCCCATCCTTATCGGCGTATGGGGGTGGCTTTGGCTAAGGGTGATCATATTTTGGAGGCGCGGGAGAAGGCTAAAAGGGCTGCTAATCAGGTGAAGATGATTTAATTTTTTTTTACGCAGAGGGGCGCGGAGGGTTTGGATGTATGGGGAATAATTTTGTGACTGTAGCTACTTTTACTAGTTCTCCGGAGGCGAATTTGGCGAAGCAGCGTCTTGAAGCTGAAGGTGTCAGGTGTTTTTTACTGAATGAGTCTACTGTAAATGTGGCATGGCATTTGAGTGTGGCTGTGGGCTGGATTAAATTACAAGTGGCTGAAGAAAATGTAGATTTTGCTAAGTCTATTTTGGTGTCGGAGTTAGATTATCAATCTGTTTCTGATGTAGGAATGGAACAGGATGATGATGATATTGAAATGCCGTCATGGGCAGATAAAACTGCTGATCGAGCTTTGATTACATCTGTGATCAGCCTAATTTTTGTTTTTTTGCCCATGCAAGTTTACTCGCTGTGGCTGCTGCTTTCTCTCTTGATTTCTCGTCAAAATATTAGTCCCAATAGACGCATCAAAGTGATTGTGGCTTTGGTTTTAGATTTACTCAGTTTGTTTATTTTGTGGAATATCCTATTTTGACAGTGTATGTAAAAACAGAAGCAACGTCCAATTTCAAATTGGTTGTGGAACTTTTCACCGGAATTGATAGGTCTTTTTTCCCAAGCCCCGATGACAGCAGTGTTCATGTATTTAAACTAGAACACAGATAAATCCGTACTTCAGCAGACTAGGAAACGCTAGAAGCTGAACTCAGTCTTCAGCATAACTATCAAAAATAGAGTTTACATCCCATGCATACCACTAAAGTAATTGTCTCGTTCACTGCCATTATTGCCTCTAGTCTCATGTCTTGTGCATCTATCACCGAGTCTAAATTATCTCAGTCTTTGCAAACACCCAACTCTAGTAATACTGAAGCTCAACAACCCCAGCCAGAGTTAACACCAGATAGCACATCTATGGTTTCTGACAAAAGTAGCCCCACATCAGAAACTATTTTGAATGAGGTAATTAGCCGTCAGAAAAGTTTGGAGGTTTGCAATTTTAATTTTGATGCAGAGGCAGCACGGGAATTTTCACAAGTCTATACTAATGACAAGGGTCAGCACTTAGTACAACTCCTTTGTGTTCAAGCTGCTTATCAGAATGCATTCACTTTTCTGCAAGTAGATACCACCCAGCCCGAACTTAAAATTAAGCCTCTAGAAATAGAAGTTGTGGGATTTCCGCAATTTGACCCCAAGACAAAGATTTTGTCTAACGCTTATAAATTTACTGGCGCAGGTATTTGTATCCAAGAAACTCAACACTATTGGAATGGTGACGGACTCAGGTTAGTTAGTTCTCAGCTAATCGAGCAAGGCCCTAATGGTTGTCAAGAAGCAGGCGGGCGATCGCCTTCAGCCGAGCAGCTCATCACTACAAAGAACGTCGGTGCTGCTAAACTGGGCATGAGTTTGGGAGAACTTAAACAAGTTTTAGGTGAGGGTGCAACATTTGCACCAACTCCTCTGGGGGTTGATGCAGGGGAAGGAATTAAGGTGACTCAGGATGGAAACTTGCAGTACCTGTTGGGTTTCGGAGAAGGAAAACAGCCCATCACAAATAACTCTCAAATTACCATGATTACGGTTGCGAACCCCAATTACACAACTACTGCTGGGGTAGGGCCAGGAACTCCACTTAAAGAAGCTATTGCAGCCTACGGACAGGCGACTTTATCCTACAACTTGAATAATGAAACACGAGAGTATATTAAATTTGAGCGGGGACTGGGTGCAGATAAAGGGGTATTGATCAGATCGAATCAGTGGACAATAACAGACTTTGCTGGAATCTATTCTGATCCCCAAAGTGAATTCAACGAAACCCAAAAGTACCAAGATCATGCAGCTATTGGTTCCATTACCATTAGACAATAAAAATTGGCAATTTAGCCCAGATAAGGGTATTGCGGCGGTTTGGTTTTCAACAATTCTGCCCAGTATTGTATGGCATTATGTTTGGTGGTTTCTGTGTCGCGGGCTTTGTGAACTCTGCCGATTTCCATCAAAAAATATGTCAGTTTAATAGCAGTAAGTAAGTTAATCAAACCCACCGCTTTAAAATTTTGTAAAAATAAGTGCATGATAATTTTTAGTTTTTGTCTGTGGCGAAAGTGCATCCACCATTTCATTTGATGTATGGCAATACTTGTTTGATAACCTAAGATAGTTTCTGCTTCAATCAATTTATCTTTAGCTTGATCATAGAACTGCATTTCTTGGTCAAAATCACCTGATTTTTCAGCTAAATCAGCATGATCAGCTAATTGATAAGCTTGCGTAATTAAACTGCCTGCCGTTTCTGCTTGCTGTTGAGTATAACCAAGTTTTCTATATATAGTAGCGGCGGCTGATGCCAATTCTGCAAACTTTTCAGCATCATTTGACACTCCCCGCGATAAATCGACGGGGATTCTTGGTTCAACGAAACCACTTAACCTAGAGTCCTTGCGTTATCTAGACCAGAGGTGGGATTCTCCCCAAGCGTTAATTTGGGTATGCCCTACCCTATTTGCATGAGTGCAAGTCCTGTTTTGTTTAAAACAATTTGATTTGTTTCAAAATTCTGAGTCGTGTTTCGACTTCGCTCAACACAAGTCTAGCCCCTATAAATCTTTTACCTACTGCTATGAGGAAACTAGAACAATGCAGTAGAACCGCATAGATTTAATTATCAAGGTTCAGTGCTTTGTCTTTCGACAGCTAGGTTTTTTAAGTGGTTGATTACCTTTCCACTACTATAAGTATAGCAGCATATTGGTACTGGTACACTAATGAATTGAAAGCCGTCGTTTTACGACGGGGAACCTCAAACCCAATTTTTCGGTAACCAATATATTTGTGCTTGTAGTTCCCCTAGTGTGGCTGCTAAACTTTTATTCATAAAACACCCCTACTATTTCAACCCTAAATCTACTGCTATGCGATGGGCGCAAGCAAAACCAGAAAAAGCCACGGCGTTTAACCCCTGACCAGGAAAGGTACTGTCCCCCACACAATAAAGTCCGGGAATGGCTGTGCGATTAAATGGCATACTCAATAATCCCCGTAACTTGCGCCGAGGAATTGGCCCATAAGTACCATCCTCACGCCCTAAAAAGCGTTGATGGGTGCGGGGTGTCCCTACTTCCAGATAATCTAAGCCAGCATCTAAACCCGGAAAAATCTGCTCTAGTCGGTCAATAATTTGCCCAGCTGCTGTTTCTTTCTTCGCCTCATACTCACTTGCAGACAGTCCTTGCCAATCATCAATCCAGTTGGGTGTAAAGGCATGAATGATATGATATCCCTCTGGTGCTAAATCTGGGTCAAGCAATGTGGGAATGGAAACGAAAAGTGTGCCTGCTGGTGCAGTCATTTGTTGCCAATCTTCCAGAATTATATGATGGCACTCTGTCCCACAAGGCAATACGGCTGCTGCTACTCCTATATGCAAACTCAGAAAACTTGGCGATTTTTGATAGCTTTGTTGCCACTTACTTTCATTATCTGGTATTTTCTCTACAGGTAATAATTTTGTAAAAGTATCCCAACGTGTAGCATTAGAGACTATGAATTTACTACGATAAAGTTTACCGTTAGCTAACTGCACACCGACGGCTTTACCCTGTTCTGTGATGATTTTGGTGACTCTGGCTTGGTACTCAATCTTACCTCCAGCTTTTTCTAGACCTTCTACCAATTTTTGGGCAATTTGTCCTACGCCGCCTTTGGGATAGTTAACTCCGCCATAGTGCCTATCGGAAAAGACCATCCCGGCATTAATCATGGGGGTCATGTCAGCAGTTACCACTGACCAGCAATAGCATTCTATATCAATAAATTTCAATAATTCCGGGTCTTTGATATAGCGTCGTGCTACATCCCCGACATTTTGGGGGAGATATTTGACTAAACCCAGACAGGCTAAAGGATGTTGTAAAAATGTCCGCAGTAAATACCGTGGTTCTTCTAGTGACAGCAAGTCCATGCTGTTGAGGCAATTAAATACTTTCCAACACTCGTCATAAAAGCGACGAATACCTGTTGCTTCATGGGGAAAATAAGCAATAAGATTTTGCAAGAATTTATCATAAACTCGCTCAACTTTTAAGTCTAATTGGTTGGGCAAGTGATAGTGAATCTGTACAGGATCAATTATTGTTTCTTGGCTGACGTTCACAGCGTCGAGAGCGCGGGTGAGTAAGTTGGTCGTACCTTTTTCGCCAAATCCAAAAATCATTGATGCCCCAACATCAAATCGATAACCCTGGCGTTCAAAATAGCCGGAACTACCTCCGGGAATTAAATAACTTTCTAGTACCAGCACTTGAGCGCCTTTGGCTGCTAGCTGGGTTGCTGTGACTAAACCGCCAATTCCAGAGCCAATTACAATGACATCAAATACAGGATTCAGGGATGGAGACATAGGGGCAGATGCTAAATAAAATTAACTAACTATTTAGTATTTTATATAACTTTTTATTCAATAATTTTATCCGTAATTTATTCTTTATATTCCTGGAAGTATGACTATATATTGAATTGATCTGTATTTAGCAGCCCAGATAATTGTGACAATTTAATTTGAGAGTTTTGAATAATAATTTTTCCATAAAAAGAGGGACAAGCCTGCAACTGCTGGCTAATCCCGTCTGCCGATCCTTAAAGAGAGGAGAACACTAATCACAATATAGCTGGGATTGAGAATATATGTCAACTATTAATGAAAATATCTTGCAACAATTTTGCTGGTGGTGATTTTAGCTGTCAGCAGTACGCCCGAAGGAGTATTATGAGGTTTCAGTTCTCATAAAATTGCCTATTTTCGGCTATGACACCACAACTGCGTGTTTATGTTCCTCCCCATCCCTTAATCAAGCACTGGCTGGCAGTTGCCCGTGATGCTGCTACACCTTCAATATTATTTCGTAGTGCCATCACTGAGTTGGGAAGATGGCTAACTTACGAAGCGGCGAGAGAGTGGTTACCAACTCTGGAAACAATGGTGCAGAGTCCCTTGGATTCCTGTCCAGCGACTTTAATTAACCCAGAAGTACCTGTGGCGGTTGTACCGATTCTGCGGGCGGGGCTAGGTTTATTAGAAGGGGCGCAATCTTTGCTGCCTTTGGCTTCAATTTACCATTTGGGCTTAGTCCGCAATGAAGAAACTCTGGAACCGTCGTGTTATTTGAATAAGTTACCGGAAAAATTTGACCCCCAAACGAGAGTTTTAATCACCGATCCGATGTTAGCAACGGGGGGGTCGATTATGTTCGCTATGGCAGAATTAATACAACGGGGGATTGACCCGGCGTTGACACGAATCGTTTGTGTTGTGGCTGCACCGCCAGCTTTACAAAAACTGAGTGCGGCATATCCTGGTTTAAATGTTTACACCGCCACGATTGATGAAATAGTCAATGATCAGGGATATATTGTACCGGGTTTAGGAGATGCAGGCGATCGCATCTTTGGCACATAAGCTAGTATGCAGCTAGGGAAGGAAAATAGCTGAACTAGAGATAAAAGTTGCAAGATTTCTTCAAGGCGGTAATGTATGAGTCAACGTGATGGTTTTGCTAGTGGCTTTTTAGCAGGGACGATTTTTGGGAGTATTGTTGGTGGTATTGTTGGGGCTGTGATTGTTTCTCGACAGAATGAGGAATTGACACCAGAAGAAGCCGAACTGACTAATGGCCAGACAGGGACGACGAAAAAAGTATCTCCCAAACGGCGACAGATGTACGCCTCCGAGAATGAGGCTATGGAAATTGAAACGGCTAGGCGATCGCTCGAAGATAAAATTGCCCAGCTGAATGCCACAATTGATGAAGTCAGACAGCAGCTGGGAAATGTCAACGGCAGTTCCACCCAGTCAGTCAATGACCGCTCTCTCACCCAAGACTCTTGAGAGTGGTTTATATTTAGCTTAGGTGCTAATAGTGGTGAATGCGGCAAACCGCACACTTCATGACATGGACTCAATTAAAATCAATAATAAGACCGTTTTTGACACTTAGCAGGAAACCAACATATCCATGAATTTACTGTTTACCACCTTGGCTACCTTCGTTCAGTTCTACAGCTATTTGCTAATTATTCGAGTTTTATTAACCTGGTTCCCCACAATCAACTGGTATAATCAGCCCTTTGCGGCTTTGGGACAGATAACCGATCCTTATCTCAATCTTTTCCGCTCAATTATTCCCCCATTGGGTGGTATGGATTTCTCTCCTATTTTAGCCTTCTTGGCACTGAATTTAGTTGGTGGCTTACTGAGAAGCCTCTCTGCACTTTCTTTTGTACAGGCTTTTTAGCGATCGCTTTAACTAAATATCGGCTTTTGTAGAGACGTTTGGGGTAAAATCGTCTCTACATTGCTTTATATGGGGAGTAGCGCCTAGACTTGAGAGCAATTGAACAGATAACAGAAATTTAAACCCTGTAGAGACTCTAGACAGTGGTCAAATTAACTCAAGTCCGGTTAATTAGTGATGTTTGCCCAAAAGGCTTACCCCCAAGAGGAGGAGAGACAAAGCATAGGAGTTTAATTCAGTAATTAAACGGACATGATATAATTTAAAGTCATGAACTACGAATTTACCTGCGAACTTGTCCGCTAAATCCCGAAGCTTTAAACTGCTTCAACTGCAAAGGTTCCGGTTGGTTGGCTGGAACAGAAATTCTCAATTCAAAATCACTCACACCCGGTGGAATTTCGGGAATAGAACCAAGACGAGTGCGGTTTTGCATGACTGGGTTATTGTTGGCATCATAGATGCGTCCAAATATATCTGCGTCATAAACCATTTTATAAGTGCCATTTTCTGCTTTACCTGTAACAATAAAACAATTAGCTGCCGCACTACCACTACTAATCACAGATCCTTCTGCCAGTTCTGCTGGACAATCCTGATAGGAAACATCAAATAGTTTGATCTGTGTCAGAGCTATAGACTCTGGAGTATACACCCATGACACAACTGCGAGTAAGCAGGAAATAAAGACGACAGTGATTAATTTTGCATACTGAGTGATGATTCGGGAAGCTGTTTGCATAACTAAAGTTGGCGAATTTAATAAAAATGCTATGTTGTGATTAATTTTCATATCTCAATGCGGTGGTAACAGAACTTAACTCAACTATGTCAACTGGATTTCATAACTGGGAGGTTGGAGAGTTTTATGGAACTATTGTAATAATTAGGTAAACATACCCTCAATTGCTATCAACTTATGACTCCAGATGAGATTGAAACAGCCTTGCAAACAGCCTTTAATAGTTGTAATGCAGCTAGCTGTCCTCTCACTGATATGCAGAAGCAGATATTACTGCGAGTGATCGAGCAAATTCAGGGAGACTCTAAATTGAAGATATCAGATTTAGCTAACCCCTTAGACGAACTTTCTGCGGAGGAATTGGCAGCGTTTTTACAGTTTGTCAAAACTAAGGAACAACAAAACCGCACTTGGAAGGTGCAATTACTCAATGATTGGCTACATGAAAACGATTCGGGAAATGTCCAATTTATTCGTCAACGCTACGGTTTACCGTGGCTAAATCGTGTAGAGTCATATCATTTTGAGAAGTATTCTCAGGTCGAGGATGCACTCAAGCTCAGAGTAGGCGATCGCATTGAAATTTCCAATGGACTATGGGAATGGGTACAAGACGATGGCCCCTGTAAACGTGAGTGGTTTTCTTGCATGGTACTACAAATTGATGAAATTCATGATGACGATGGTTTACCGATGAATTGTGTTGTTCGCCTCTACAACGGCTCTGAGTACGAAATTCAAGGTCTCTACCAATGGAATCGTTATAATTGGCGCTGGCCGCAAAAGTAAAGGGGATAGGCGCAACAATTGCCAAAGTTTGGCTAATTGGTTTTTGGTCGTTTCCGAAGCCAGAGTGTAATTGTGCAAATATTTATCCCAAATCGCCTTTGGTATTTATTCATGCTCGACAATGAAGGAGCTAGTACGAAAACTAACTCCGCAATAGCTACAAATGTCAGAATCGGACGCAGGGATTAAAGGATCACCAACCAACTTTCAGGAAATTCTCAATAGCGCGATCGCCGCAGGCGGGGCTTTGCCCATCGCTACTGCTATTGTTTGTTTTCGCGTCTTTCCTAATTATGATTGGATCTGTGATTACCAGTCTCCTGGTTGTGAAGCCATCTTTGGCTATACCGCACAGGAAATTATGCATAATCAAAATTTGTGGATGTTGGGAGTGCATCCCGAAGATCGAGAAACGGTGATTATGCCACTGTATGAATATGTCTTTGCTGAACGCACCGCAACTGTAGAATACCGATTTGCTCACAAAGATGGTTCCCAGCGATGGATATCAGCTACCTATACCTCCCGCTATGTTGAAGATGCACAATGCTGGATTGTCACCGGGACTAATTTCGACATCAGCAAACGCAAACAGATAGAAGAGTCACTGCGACAAAGTGAAGAACGCTTTCGGGCTATTTTCGATCTCACCTTTGAATTTGTAGGGCTACTGACACCCGAAGGTACTGTCTTGGAAGCCAATCAAACTGCGCTCAGTTTTGCTGGATTGCAACTCTCAGATGTAGTTAATCGGCCATTTTGGTCAGCCCGATGGTGGACAATTACTTCAGCAACTCAGGAACAGTTAAAAGCGGCGATCGCTCAAGCTGCTGGGGGCGAATTTGTCCGTTATCAGGTGGATGTCTTGGGAGTGGGAGACAACATCGCCACCATTGATTTTTCCCTCAAACCGATCAAAGATCACACAGGTAAAGTTGTGCTGTTGATTCCCGAAGGGCGGGATATTACCGAACAGCAAGCCGCACTGCGCGATCGCCAAAAAGCAGAAGTCGCCTTAGCTAAAAGTGAAGAAAAACTCCGACTCACCTTGGAATTGACCCATATCGGTAACTGGGACTGGAATATTCTCACCGGTGAAGTAATTTGGAACAAGAGCAATCATCGCTTATTAGGGTTAGAGCCAGAAACAACATTCGCCACATATGATCTATGGCACGATGCTATTCATCCAGAAGATGTAGAACGAGTTGAACAGGCTGTATTTAATGCACTAGCAGAACATCGCAACTGTGAAACTGAATATCGAGTCATTCATCCCGATGGCACAGTTCACTGGTTGAGTGATCGAGGGCGTGGGATTTATAACGCAGCTGGTGAACCTATCCGAATGCTGGGTATCATCATCGATATCAGCGATCGCAAACGTGCTGAACAGATGTTAGAACTGCAAGCAGTGATCATTCGCAACATGGCAGAAGGCATTTGTTTAGTTAGAGCCACCGATGGAGTCATTGTCTATGCCAACCCTAAATTCGAGCAGATGTTTGGTTATGAGTCGGGGAAATTAATAGATCAGCACGTGTCAATTGTCAACTATGAACATGAAAATTATACGGCTGAAGATGTTAATCAGAGAATTAGGGCTGCCGTCATCCAACATGGTGAAGCAACTTATGAAGTCCACAATGTCAAAAAAGATGGTACTCCGTTTTGGTGTCGTGCAACCACGTCGATTTTTGAGCATCCTGAATATGGCAAAGTTTTGGTTGCTATCCACCAAGACATCACTGAGCAAAAGCAAGCCGATGAAAAAATCAAAGCATCTTTGCACGAAAAAGAGGTATTACTCCAAGAAATTCACCATCGCGTCAAGAATAATTTAGGAATTGTCAGTGGTTTGCTGCAAATGCAGTGCAGACGTACACAAGACTCTCAAGCATCAGCAATCTTAAGAGATAGCCAAAACCGAATTGCTTCCATCTCCCTAGTGCATGAAAAACTATACCGTTCTGAAGCACTTGCCGACATTGATTTTTCTCAATATATTCCCGATTTAACAACTCATTTATTTGATTCCTATAATGTCAGTTCCCAGCGAATTAAACTAAATATTCAAGTGGATCATGCTATTTTGGATATCGAAACGGCAATTCCTTGTGGCTTGATCATTAATGAATTAGTTTCTAATGCTTTGAAATATGCTTTTCCTGATCATCGTCCAGGCGAAATCCAAGTCAGGTTTCATCAAGAAACCGGAAGGAATTTAACACTCATTCTGCGAGATAATGGTGTGGGCTTACCTAGAGAGTTCCAGAGCCAACAGGCGAAAACATTAGGAATGACTCTCGTTCAGGGGTTAGTTAAACAGCTCAGGGGAACTCTTCAGATTAACTGTCAGCAGGGAACAGAGTTCAAAATCACTTTTACAAACAACCGGACGTGAACATGATCAGCATCCCATCTCATAATCAGACAAGAAAAACAGTGAAAATTCTTGTTGTTGAAGATGAATATATCCTTGCTCTCAACTTACAAGAAACTCTAGAGTCCCTGAAATACACTGTAGTCGATATCGCCGATTCCGCAACCGCCGCAATTGCCAAAGCCAATGAACTGCGCCCAAACTTAATATTAATGGATATCCGCCTGCGCGGAGAACAAGATGGCATCCAGGCCGCAGAGCATATCTGGAACACTCTGCAAATTCCTGTAATTTACGTTACCGGACACTCTGATAAAAACACTGTAGAACGGGCTACTTTGACCTTTCCTTTTGGGTATATTCTCAAACCCATTAGAGAGCAAGAACTTTATGTTGCCATTCAAACAGCACTCAATCGTTATGAACGCGAGCAATTTTTAAGTTCTGTCCTGCGGGGGATGGGGGATGGGGTGATTGTTGTTGATCCTCAGTTGCATATCAAGTACATCAATCAAATCGCTGAAGCCCTAACCGGGTGGACATGGGATGAAGCTAAAAAACATTTATTAACCGAAGTTGTCAAACTCATTGATGAACAAACTCAACTACCCGCAGAAAATCCCATCATCTCTGCCCTCCAACAAGAAACTACGATCTATCTAGACAGTCTTGTCCTACTGATTGCTAAAGATGGTAGAAGAATTCCCATAGCTCATAGTGCTACACCTTTGAGAGACAATCACGGTGTCATTACAGGCGCTGTTTTAGTCTTTCGGGATGACACCCAACGCAGGCTCACCGAAGAACGCAATCTTGCCGATGAACGTGCCATCCAACTAGGGATTCAACTGGTAGAAATGCAAAAATTAAACCAGTTGAAAGAGGATTTTCTCGCCTCCACATCTCACGAAATGCGAACGCCATTGTCAAACATCAAAATGGCTATCTGTATGTTAGAACATATTCTGGATCAATCAGGAGTTTTGCAGTCAGTACCGCAGCCGACATCCTGGTCGATCAACCGTTATTTAGATATCCTGCGTGAGCAGTGCGAACAAGAGCTAGACTTGGTTGACGATTTGCTCTATATGCGGATGATTGATGCAGATATTTATCCCTTGGAATTAACTTATATTCAAATCCAAAGCTGGCTACCTCACGTTACCGAAGCTTTTCAAGAACGCTCTGGAAATAGTCAACAGACTTTACAAGTTAGCGTTTCTCCAAATTTACCGCTGGTGGTGTCAGATTTGTCTCTCCTGACGCGGGTTGTCTCAGAGTTACTCAACAATGCTTACAAATATACTCCTCCGCAGGAAAAGATTACAGTCAATGCCCAACTCGTGACAAATTCAGATGCTGAAATGCCGTTATTTGAAATCACAGTCAGCAATTCTGGTGTTAAAATCCCCATAGAAGAACAATCTCGGATTTTTGAAGTATTTTACCGGATTCCGCAAAGCGATCGCTGGCAACATGGCGGCACAGGATTGGGTTTAGCATTGGTGAAAAAGTTAGTGCAGTATCTCCAAGGGAAAATTACAGTCACCAACACTGAAGTTGGAACAAGGTTTATTGTGCAATTACCTTTAACCCAAATGTTGTCGTAGTGCTTGGCGCATCACATCCACAGGTACAGTTTCCCGTTGTAACCAGATTTTTAAAGCGGCTACACCTTGTTGAACGAGCATTTCTAAGCCATCGATCGCAATTAACCCTTGCCTTTGAGCTTGTTGGAGAAATTGTGTCGGGTTAGGAGTATAGATTAAATCGTAGGCGATCGCACCTGGGGATAATTTTTGCATATCTTCTACATTCACCGGAGACTGATTCACCTGGGGATACATACCTACAGGTGTGGTATTAACTAGCAAGTTGGCATGGGGAATAATTTGTGCTAAATCATCCCAGAGATGAACTTGTAATTTTTCTGATAGCGGTGAATTTCCCCAACTATTGCCGAATGCTGCTAATTTCTGCATATTGCGCCCTACAACATGAATTTGGGCAAACCCTAGCTGCTGACAACCTGCTACAACCGCCCTCGCTGCGCCACCATGCCCTAAAATTACCGCTATTTTTTGACTCCAGTCCTGCTGATATGTTGTCTGCAAGGGAGCCATAAATCCTTCTATATCTGTGTTTGTCCCTACCCATTGATGATTTTGGCGGCTAACGGTATTGACTGCGCCTATGGCTCGTGCCGTGGGGCTAATTTCTGATAACAATGGCATAATTGCCTGTTTGTGAGGAATAGTAACGCTAAAACCCACAACGTTGATCGCAGCCAATCCGGCGATCGCTATCTCTAAATTCTCTGGTTTAATCGGAAAAGGTAGATAAATATAGTCTAATCCTAATTGAGCTAACGCGGCATTATGCATCAATGGCGATAACGAATGTGCCACTGGATGCCCAATTACGCCCAAAAGTTGAGTTTTACCTGTAATTAATAATTTAGTCATTGGACTGCTAGCGGATAGAATTACAATTATTAAAAGTCACTTAATATTTCTTTATATCATGCAAGTAACCACAGTTGCCTCCACCACTCCAATTCCTGGACAATATTGGCAGTGGCGAGGTCACAATATCTACTACGTCCATGCGGGAGGACAACAACCCCAACGTCTTTGAGCAAGAAGCCTGGAAAAAAATAGCAAGATAAAACGAAAACCCCCTAGCAATGATGAGAGCTAAGGGGGTTCGTAGAAAGATAAACCTGGCATCGAGCTATTTTTGCGTAGGGCTACCCCTAGACTATCGTCGCCGCAGCAGCGTTTCACCTCTGAGTTCGGGAAGGGATCAGTGTGGTTCCACCGCGCAATAGACACCAGGAAAA
>NZ_CAWQOY010000032.1:0-9629 GCF_963896525.1 Nodularia sp. LEGE 04288 | reverse complement strand
ACAAAAATTGTCGTCAATAGGGTCGAACCGTCTACCATATTCATTAGGAGACCTCAAGCTTTGGTGTCGTTACCTTTATCTTGTGGTTTCCCCTTCTTTTTTGCTACCCCATCTCACATAAGGCGTTAAGTTATACAAACCGCCGCTTAATTGGTCGAAAGTAGTAGCACCCGTTATAAAAATAACTCCAGCCGAAACCGCATTACAACAAAGTCTTACACAATTAGCCAAATTTAACACGATGATCTTTGGCTTTGACCCAATATCAGATGAAGAACCAGCAACAATATACCTAGTGTATCCTGTCTATGGTATGAGAGGAGCATCTGGTAGTATTAGAACTGCATTAAAAACAATTAATAAAAAAGCGAGTTCCCTCAAATGGAAAGAATACAAAACTTTGCCTAAGTCTGCGGGTAAATTTGGTTTTTGGGAGACTGAATACAATAAATTACGAATAGATATACAGCCTCTTCAAGGTTTAGTTAGATTTATGCAAGATTCAACTCTTCGGACTCTCGCTGGAGTAGAATTTAAGGCTTTTAGTAGCGAACAGCTTGAAATAGATTTAGAAAAAACGCAAGAAAATGGGGAGAATACATCAGCTTTAGGTGCTTTAGAGGATGATCCTATTCCCATCAAACTTGTTGATAAACATCAAGCTAAGAATGGAATTGTTGAAATTGAACCTTGGGAGGAATTAGAACCAATGTCTGAAGGTGAATCGAGAGTAATGACACGTCAGTTTGTATATGTGGATGATATAGAAATAGAGGTATGTGCTAACGAGAATGGAAAGTATTTTGTTAGACACAATCTTTACTGGTGGATAATGCACAAGACTAAAAATCCTGACGCTGTACAAAACGTAATACGTAATTTACAAAATCAGTTAGATACACTACCTACTATCAGATGGTCTGGCTATAGGTTTAGATTAGAGACGATTATTTTTAGCGAAGATGATGTAGAAGTTGAGAGTGTACTACTTCCATTAGCTATGTTTGAAGACCTAATGAAAGATAAATATGGCGTTAATGATACCAATGTTCTAGAAGAAATTCAAAAAGGTGAATATAAACCAAAACCAAATGATAGTTTAAGGGTAAAACTATTTGCATGGCTTCAATCTAACAGTTTATCTTCGCTACTTAAAACCAATAACAGCTAACCAAATATAGTCAGTTTGTAGGGTGGGTTAGCGATCGCGTAACCCACCAAAGCAATAACCTAAGTATCAATGGCAAAAAATGACAAAAACTGCCATAATATATAAAAGCAGATTCACCGAACTAACCCTCATGAAAAGTATGAATATTTCCTTACCTGATACTATGCGAACTTATATAGAAGAACAGGTAGCTCAAGGTGCTTACAGCAGCGTCAGTGAATATTTTCGGGAATTAGTGCGACAAGACCAAAAACAGAAAGCAAATGAACGTCTACAAACCATGCTCTTAGAAGGATTAAACTCTGGAAATGCAACAGAAATGACTGCTCAAGATTGGGAAGATATCCGTCAAACAGTCAGTGAAAGAATTAACAAACGTCAAAGCGCAATTTAGCCGTGATGTTTGAACTTAAAAAAAGACCTCAAGTTATCCGCGACTTGATAGATTTAGCAACCTACATAGCCGAGGATAGTTTAGACATTTCCGACCGCTTTTTAATTGCAGCAGAAGCAACATTTCAACAATTAGCAAAAACTCCAGCCATAGGAAAACACTGTCAATTTTCCCATCCCAACTTAGCAGACATTCACCAACAATCTATCAAAGGATTTAGAAAATATCTCATTTTTTATCGTCTCACTGAATCAGAAGTTGATATTTTGCGCGTAATTCATGGTGCTAGAGACATTGAAGGAATATTAGACGAGGATTTATAACTATGACTGATACACTGGGGAAAGTTAACCTACTAAACCAATAACCCAAGTGTAAATAGTGTCTTTAGATTGCAAAGGTCAATCATCATGTTTACCAGATTATCCGGTGCGCCTTAGTTATAATAAGATAATACCGAAAATTTTACTCAACGTAGGAGTTAATGATGGTAACAAAAATTGAAGAAATATATAGAGATATTGATACTTTACCAGAAGAAGCTCAAAGCTTACTACTTGATTTTATTCAGTTACTCAAAAAGCGTTACCCACAAACAGAGTTAGAAAATGATAGTCAAGAAAAAGATCTCTATGAAAAGTTTGAAGAAATGGGATTAATTGGTTGTTGTTCTGTGGAAGAAGATTTATCAACTACTTATAAACAAGTTTTATCTAATACATTATCGACTAAATATGATCATCGTTGATACAGGATTTTGGTTAGCTCTGATTGATAAAAAAGACAATTACCACGAAATAGCTAAACAAGCTTTAAAAAAATACAATGAACCTTTAATCACAACATGGTGTGTTATTACAGAAACCTGTTATCTTTTGCTAACTCGCAAGGGAGTTGAAGCTCAAGTTACTTTTATCAATAGTCTTAAACAAGAATTATTTACGATTTTTAATTTAGAAACTCATCATACCGCTAGAATTATTGAATTAATGGAAAAATATGCTGATCTACCAATGGATTTAGCTGATGCTTCCTTAGTAATTTTAGCAGAACATTTAGGACATGGACGCATTTTTTCAGTAGACCAACGTGATTTTAATACCTATCGTTGGAAGCAAACTTATCCTTTTGAAAATCTCCTATTTTGACGGATAATTTTTCATGACACTAGCATATATGCTTGCAGAAAGTGAAACAAATATAGAGATTTTACAGAAATTACTGCCAAAAAATCTGATTCAAGATATCCAATTTATAGCAGGTGAAAGTTCTTACAGAGCGCGTTCTTTAGCTACTTCACTTCTAGCGACTCGAAAAATACCAGTTGCTCTTGTCATCGATGCAGATACAGATAACGAATCTCAAGTATTTGAAAAGCAAGATTTAATTAATTATGTATTAAATCAAGCATCTTCTGGTACTCCCTTTCAATTATTTTTGGCTGTTCCTCAATTAGAAATATTATTGTTACAAGATAAATCATTAATTGAGAAAATAGCACAAAGGAAATTTAATGATTTAGAATGGCAATTTGCACAAAGTAAACCTAAAAAATTTTTAGAGACAGTCTTAGGAAAAGAACAGTCAATAAACGAGAGAATATTTAGCAATATCAATGAGCAAGAAATTCAGATATTGCAACAACACCCATTAATACAAGAAATGATAGTTTTCTTATCATCTCTGACCTCAGACGTGATGATAACACAGTGATGATGGGTTAGCGATCGCGTAACCCACCAAACCAATAACCCAAGCGTAAATAGTGACTGAGGTTGCAAAGATCAATCATCATGTTTACCAGATTATCCGGTGCGCCTCAGTTATAATAAAATAATACCGAAAATTTTACTCAACATAGGAGTTAATGATGGTAATAAAATTTGAGGAAATATATAGAGATATTGATACTTTACCAGAAGAAGCTCAAACCTTACTACTTGATTTTATTCAGTTACTCAAAAAACGTTATCCAAAACCAGAAAATAAACACATAGAAAATGAGAAAACTTTCTCATCTACCCAAAAACAAAAACCACATCCACTAGACACATTTATAGAAAAACATGGTGCTTGGGAAAATGAACGCACAGCAGAAGAAATAGTCAAAGAGATTTATGATAGTCGGACTATTTCTAACTACGATATTAGCTTATGACTTATTTATTAGATACTGACACCTGCATTTACTGGATTAAAAACATTAATTCCGTCAGAAATAAAATTCAACACTTCTGGATGGGAGCAAATTTGTATTTGCAACATCACCGTTGCGGAATTATATTTTGGTGCTTATAATTATCAACGAGTAACAGAAAATTTAACTCGTGCAGAAAAATTCGTTCAAGATATTGAAGTTATAAATTTAGATAATAATGCTGTCAAAAAATTTGGAGAATTAAAGCAGAACTTAGAAAAACAGGACAACCAGTAGCAGATTTCGATTTATTAATTGCTAGTGTTGCAATAACTAGAAACTATATTTTAGTAACTAACAACACTCGTCATTATAGCCGAATTTACGAGCTAAAATTAGAAAACTGGATTGCATCTTAAAAAAGTTACTACTAGACTAAAAATATCAAAATAATATATACTACTGGTAGTATGACTTTGGGTAGGATATGGCTAAAATTTCAATTTCATTGCCAGATGAACTACTAAATTACATTGACCAAAAAGTTGAAAACCGTAGTGCATTGATTGAAAGTCTGTTGAAACAATGGCAAGAAAAACAACAAGATGAAGCACTAGCGGCCGCTTGCGCCTTGGTTGATGAATTAGAATTAGGTTGGGAAAGTGAATGGCAAAATATAGCGATTACCGAATGGGAAGCATCTGGATAGTAACATTTGATCCCTCTGTAGGTACAGAAATTCAAAAAACTCGTCCAGCACTCATAGTTTCTGGGACTTTGTTTAACAACCAACGCAGCAAAGTCACAGTTTTACCTTTTACTTCCGCCAAACCTAATAATCCTCGGATTTCACCTGCGGTAGTTGCAGTACCTTCATCATCACAAAATGGACTTTCTGTAGACAGTCTTTTGATATGCGTTGAACCAATGACATTTGACAAAATTCGTTTAACTCAGCAATTAGGTGAATTAGAAGCAGAATTACTAGAAAAAACCCAAAATATTCTGCGTAGATACCTGAGTTTAAACAACTATTAATCGTAATTTGTAGGTTGGGTTGACGCAAGTAAACCCAACACCAACCAACTTAATATTTATCAACAATAGCTAAACGCCTTTATTTAAACTTCTCATCTTCTACCGCATTGCATACTTGTGGCGGCACGGTTAAAGAATGCGAAATGGGTGAAAATGGGTATTGCGATCACTGTAAAGTTTGGTTTTGGGACATAAAATCGCGTTGCTCCCTCTTACCTGCGTCCACCTTAAGATAAGTAAAGTATATGGTTACAGAAAAAATAGACTGCTGAATACCGCCAAAATTGAATAGATGTGTAAATCAGGTGATTTTGACCTTGGTTCTGTAGTATTTTTGGTGCAAGCCTGTCTGAAACAGATCATCCGATGAAACAGATCCTTAACGAAATATTTAGTCTTAAAAAATACCTACTTCGGCTAGTTGTACCCTTACTGATGGTAGTTCTGGGTGCTTCCGTGTTTGTCTCACCTGCATTAGCTACAGGTGTATATCAAATCCCCAATCTCACCGCAGACAACTGGGTTTTAGATCAAAGTGACATTATTAGTCGCGTCAATGAAGGTAAAATCAACAGTACTTTTGAGGATTTAGCCAAAAAAACAGGTAACGAAGTCAGATTTGTGACGATTCGTCGCCTCGATTACGGTGAAACTCCAGAAAGTTTTTCTCAAGAACTCTTTGAAAAATGGTTTCCTACACCAGCAGCACAAGCTAATCAAACATTGGTGGTACTGGACACTGTTACCAATGGTACGGCTATTGTGTCTGGTGAAGAAGTTAAGCCCTTGTTGACTGACTCTATCGCCGAAAGTGTAGTTGCAGAAACTTTGGGTATACCGATACGGGACGGTAACAAATACAATCAGGCATTTATCGATGCCAGCGATCGCCTTGTTGCTGTCCTCTCTGGGGAACCAGATCCAGGGCCACCAATAGTGATTGATACTGTACAGGTAGAAGGTACATTTACCAAAGCCGAAGATGTGGATCAAGGTAACGCT
Source organism: Nodularia sp. LEGE 04288 (assembly GCF_963896525.1). Lineage (NCBI taxonomy): Bacteria > Bacillati > Cyanobacteriota > Cyanophyceae > Nostocales > Nodulariaceae > Nodularia > Nodularia sp. LEGE 04288. The sequence goes on along the minus strand of NZ_CAWQOY010000032.1, from coordinate 3,887 downwards.
ACTGCTTGGGTAGTAGGACTTTTAATTGCCGCTACCGTGATCCCGATGGCTACTTACTTTGTTTACCAGATCAACCAACCATCATCTGAGGGCTAACTTTAACAGTTATCAGTCAAGAGAGTTAATTGGGTTTAAGTTTCCCTCTATACGCTTTGATAACTGTTTACTGATTCAATCCTGAATATACTCTTGCCCTGACACTAAAGCCACCTCAGCCCGGACAAATTCGCGCCCTAAATAAGCCGCATGGTCTAACTGAGTGACTGGACAGGGCTGAGTTTCTTCAAAAATCTTGATCCCAAGTTCCTTAGCCGTCCTTCCACTAAAAACTGTTGTGTGAGTCCGTTCCACTTTTCCCCTAGCAGGAATTACCTTCCCGGTTTCCGGATCGACGGCTAAACCTTTCTCATCAATCACATTTGTGAAATGCTTGGCGTAAATTAACCCTGCGCCTCGATCCAAATAGATAATGAAATATCCGCCGGGGTCAAGCTCAATATAACGTTGAGAAAGCTTATTATCAATTGCCGCTAAATCTTCAAGTATTAAATCCATAAACGTTCTAAAAAGCAAACTTCTTTCTACTGGTTTTTTACACCTATATTAAGTGTAATTCCTATCTTCCATTTATCTGATTCAAATCGGCAAGCGATTAATGTCTTTGTTATGTCCAATAACCACCATTGCTGAACCGCGTTCTAGACGCTTAGTGGGTTCGGGATTGATTTTAAACTTACCATCCTGACTCACGGCTAGTAAATTCAAGCCATAGCGGTTACGCAGTTGCAGTTCGGAGATTGTTCGACCGTGGAATTCATCAGGTACAATCATCTCGACAATACTGTTATCTGGGTCAAGGTCAAATCTGTCTAAAATAGATGGTTTGGTGAGCGATCGCGCGAGGGCGCAACCAGCTTCATATTCGGGAAACACTACATGATCTGCACCCACTCGTTTCAACAGCTTACGGTGAACTTCACTAGAAGCTTTAGCCACTACATGAGGTACTCCGCCCTCTTTGACATTCAAGGTGGTAATGATACTTTCTTGAACGTAGTTACCAATGGCGATAATTACCGTATCAAATTCAAATATTCCTGCTTCTTTAAGTGCGGCTGGTTCAGTTGAGTCTAGCTGTAATGCATGACCAACTAGTTCTTCCTGTAATGCTGCTGAAACTAGCTTTTCATCCACATCTGTTGCCAGTACTTGGTAACCTAATTTGTGTAAAGTTGAACAGACTGATCTACCAAAACGTCCTAACCCAATTACAGCAAATTGCTGGTTATCTCGACGCAAACTGCGAAAAAAGCCGATCGATGACAGATTCACATTTGTTATCCTTATTTTGACTGCCTGGAGCCAGGGTAAAAACGATTACACTAAAATTCGTGAAAATTTTTAGTTGTTTGTCTACTCATTCATATTTTATCAGTTGATGTTACTGGCATAGATTGATTAATTGGCCATTCATTAACACCCCATTACCTGATCTATCTGATCAACTATCCCACAAGTAAATTTTCTTCAGGATAGTGAATTCTACTGGGGCGGGGGTCTCCAAGCACAGCAGCCATTAGCAGTAAAACACCTACTCTTCCCACATACATTGTGACAATTAAAATCAGCTTGGCTGGAATTGAGACGCTACTAGTGATCCCTGTAGAAAGGCCGACTGTAGCAAAGGCTGATACAACTTCAAACAGCAGTTGAATAAAATTCAATTCTGGATCTGTGAGGGAAATTAAAATTGTGGAAAACAGTACCATACCAACGGAACCAACTAAAACCGCAACAGCTTTTAAAATTAAAGATATTGCTATTTTGCGTTCATATAATAAAACCTCTTCTTTGCCTTGGAGAATTGATTTGGTGCAACTGGTGAGAACTCTCAAGGTTGTAGTCTTGATTCCTCCTCCCGTCCCACCTGGGCTTGCACCAATAAACATCAAGGCAATGGTAATAAATAAACCAGCCGTTGTCATTTGACTGACATCAATGCTATTAAAACCAGCAGTTCTGGTAGTCACTGATTGAAACCAAGCTGCTAGTAACTGGGTAGGCAAATTCAGTGAGCCAAATGTTGCTCGATTTTTTGTCTCTATGAGAAAAAAGGCGATTGTGCCGATAAATGAAAGGATTAGAGTTGTGCTAGAAGCTACTTTGAAATCTAAAGAAAATACTAAGTTGGTGGTTTTTTTGAGCAGGCGATCGCGCAACCAAAGATAAATTTCTAAGATTACCTGATAACCAATACCACCAAAAATGATCAACATTGTAATCGTGAAAACTACTAAGAAAGAAGACTGATATCCGATTAAACTATCTGGGAACAAACCAAAACCTGCATTATTCCAAGCGGAAACACTATGAAAAATCGCCAGCCAAATTCCTTCCCTCCAGCCATAATCGGGAACAAATGCCGGGAGAAGTAACAAAATGCCTGTAATTTCAAAGATCATCGTTGTGGCAATAATTGAGCGGATCACTTGGGTGCTACCGTGCATCCCCGGTCGGTCTAAAGTTTGTTGAATGGCGATTTTTTGCCGCAGGTTAAATTTCCGCCCAATGAGGGTAATCAGAAAGGTGGTGCTTGTCATGTACCCTAAGCCGCCAATTTGAGCTAACAGCAGAATACACAACTGACCCCAAAAGGAAAAATCAGTCCCAGTATCAACTACAGCTAACCCCGTGACGCAAACGGCGGAGGTGGCTGTAAATAGCGCCACAATCGGGTCATTCCAAGTACCATCGCTAGTCGAGAAAGGCATCATCAGCAGGATAGTCCCCACGGTGATGACAGCTAAAAATCCCAAGCAAACTGTGCGAGAAACAGTCATATCAAAATAAATACTTACAAAGTATTCCAGGTAAGATACATCAGTTAACACCCCTGGAAGCAAAAACACTCTTATTCAATTAAAAACACACATGGTAGCCTACCAATATGTTTATTTAAATTCGGCATTGTTTTAACACTGCTTTTGTCATGAGTGCAACACTATACCAGCAAATACAGCAATTTTATGATGCTTCCTCTGGTCTGTGGGAACAGATTTGGGGTGAACATATGCACCACGGCTATTACGGCGCAGATGGGAGCGAAAAAAAAGAGCGCCGACTGGCTCAAATTGATTTAATCGAAGAATTACTCAAATGGGCTGAGGTGGAAACAGCAGAAAACATTCTGGATGTGGGTTGTGGTATCGGTGGTAGTTCTCTTTATTTAGCAGGTAAGTTTAAGGCTGAAGCCACAGGGATTACTTTGAGTCCAGTACAAGCCGCTAGAGCCAACGAACGCGCCCAATATGCTGGTTTGAGTGGTAGATGTCAGTTTCAAGTCGCGGATGCTCAAGCAATGCCTTTTGCTGACGATTCTTTTGATTTGGTCTGGTCACTGGAAAGTGGTGAACATATGCCAGATAAAACGAAATTTTTGCAAGAGTGCTATCGAGTTTTGAAGCCTGGTGGGAAGCTGATTGTGGTGACTTGGTGTCATCGTCCGACTGATATCTCTCCATTGACAGCAGATGAAGAAAGGCATTTGCAAGAGATTTATCGCGTCTATTGTCTACCCTACGTGATTTCTTTGCCAGAATATGAGGCGATCGCACGTCAGCTTCCTTTAAATAATCTTCACACTGCTGATTGGTCAACGGCTGTGGCTCCATTTTGGGATTTTGTCATTGATTCGGCTTTCACTCCGCAGGCGCTTTTCGGATTACTCACTTCTGGTTGGGAAACTATTCAAGGCGCATTGTCTCTGGGATTAATGAGTGACGGCTACAAACGTGGGTTGATTCGGTTTGCTTTGTTGTCCGGAACTAAATAGAGGCAGGGGAGAAGAGGAACGGGGGCAGGGGGCAGGGTGCAGGGGAGAAGAGGAA
>NZ_CAWQOY010000031.1:0-10479 GCF_963896525.1 Nodularia sp. LEGE 04288 | reverse complement strand
GGGCTATGATATACCTTATATAATTAGTAAAAGCTATATGAAAATAGCATCGCCATTAAAGCTTTTTTCCAATTTTTGTACTTGGATAACAAGATGACAAACAAGATAGACCATGACCGCTTATTCAAAGAACTAATATCAAATTTTTTTATAGAATTTATAGAATTATTCTTTCCTCAAGTTCTCGAATATATAGACACCACATCAATTACATTTTTAGACAAAGAAATATTTACGGATGTCACCGCAGGAGACAAATATGAAACTGACCTAATAGTTAAAGTGAAATTTCTAGGTCAACCTTCTTACTTTGTGATTCATATTGAAGCAGAATCAGGTGCAAGACCGAAATTTAATCAAAGAATGTTCCGTTATTTTGCGAGATTAGATGAAAAATTGGACTTGCCAATATATCCGATAGTTATATTTTCCTACGACTCACCGAAAACCGTAGCCGTGAATAACTATCAAATCAACTTTGCTGATTTTGAAGTGCTAAAATTTAATTATCAAGTAGTACAACTGAATCAACTCAACTGGCGAGATTTTTTAGTTCGTCCAAATCCAGTTGCATCGGCTTTGATGTCAAAAATGAATATAGCACCAGAGGATAGGCCAAAAGTCAAAGCGGAATGTTTAAGGTTGTTAGTTACCTTAAAATTAAATCCAGCCAAATGCAATTGATATCAGGGTTCATTGACACATATTTGAGATTGAATAAAATAGAAGAAGAGGAATTTCAAGTAGAAATAGGTACATTAATCAAAGAAGAGAAGGAGGAAGTTATGCAAATTGTCACCAGTTGGATGGAAAAAGGAATTGAGACAGGAATTGAAACAGGAATTGAAAGAGAAAAAAAATTAATTATCCGTCAAATCAATAAAAAAATTGGACAAATTGATAGAGAATTAGAAACCGAAATTAGGAGTTTAAATATAGATGTTATTGAAGCTTTAGGAGAGGCAATATTTGATTTAAATACTGTAGAAGATTTGCAAAATTGGTTAAATAATGTACAACAAGTTTAGAGTAGGTATATATGGCTTGCCATAAGCCTTTTGTTATAGATTTCAATCATTTTATAACTAGCATTTAGCTTGTATACTTGATACCAAGTTTTACATTTATTTATGAATAACGATACCTTACAAGCAAGTAGAGAATGGTGGTCACAAAAGTGGCTAGAGTTACTGGATTCTTATCGGTTTAAAAAGCGTTTGGAACGGGCAAGAAATTATTCTCGTCAGGGAAATGTTCTGAGTATTGAGTTTAAAGGCGCAAAGGTTTTAGCTAGAGTCCAAGGTAGTGAATCTGATCCTTATAAGGTTTCTCTTTCTATTGACCATTTTAGTGAGGAGGAATGGGGTTATGTAATTGAAACTATGTCCCAAAGAGCCATTTTTGCAGCGAAGCTGTTAGCTGGGGAAATGCCGCAAAATATTGAGGAAGTGTTTACAGCCAATGGTTTGTCTTTGTTTCCGTTTACGCTTTCTGATGTTCACAGTAAATGCTCTTGTCCTGATAAGGCAAATCCTTGTAAACATATTGGTGCTGTATACTATCAGTTAGGCGATCGCTTCAGTGAAGACCCGTTTGTGCTGTTTCAATTACGCGGACGCACTAAAGAGCAAATTATCAGCGATTTACGTCAATTACGCGGTGCTAAGGTGGAAGTGACAGCACCTGAAACACCGGAGATTAAACACCCCACAACTCAGCCGCAACCCTCTGTTAACCTTAATGATTTCTGGCAATATCATGAACCCCTAGAGTCTTCTTTAGTAGTGATTACGCCGTCGGGTAGCGAAACGGTATTAGATGTATTGGGCGCGATTCCTTTAGCGAAAACAGAAGAAAGTACCGTAAGTTCCACTGCTGGCGATGTGGTAACGAAATATTTAGAGACTGTTTATCAACAGGTAAGTCAGCAAGCAATGTTAGCAGCGATGAATATGGGAGGAGGTTGATGGGATTGGGAGCATCTGGATTTTGTGGAAATTCCTAGAAAACCTCACCCCAACCCTCTCCTTACTAAGGAGAGGGAGCCGGAAACTTTTATAATGCTGTAATGGAAAACTTTCCTCGCAGCAAAGGAAGCCTCAGAGAAGAACCAGGAATTCGGAAAGATTGTTGCAGGTTCCAAATTCTTCTAAACTGACTAAATAAGTTTTAAATCTCAATAGCCCTCTGTGATGGATAACGATTCGGAATACATCCGGGAAACGGAAGCTACTCGTGTACGTGTACTCAGCGAAGCCCTACCTTACATTCAACAATTTGTTGGTCGGACTGTTGTTGTGAAATATGGTGGTGCAGCCATGAAAGATAGCACCCTGAAAGACAAAGTAATGCGGGATATTGTCTTTTTATCCTGCGTTGGCTTACGTCCTATTCTTGTACATGGTGGTGGCCCAGAAATTAATAGTTGGTTAAATAAACTGGGCATTGAAGCACAATTTAAAAATGGTTTGCGGGTCACAGATGCTCCCACTATGGATGTAGTGGAGATGGTTTTAGTCGGTCGAGTTAATAAGGAAATTGTTTCTCTGATTAGCCGGGCTGGGGGCTTGGCGGTGGGACTTTGTGGGAAGGATGGTAACTTGATTACAGCTCGTCCCCAGGATCAAGAAGGTATCGGTTTTGTGGGGGAAGTTAGTGGTGTCAATATCAAAATTTTGGAAACTCTCTCTAGTAATGGCTATATTCCGGTGGTGTCTAGCGTAGCTACAGACGAGAAGGGTCAAGCTTACAACATTAACGCTGATACAGTGGCTGGGGAAATCGCCGCCGCTTTGGGTGCTGAAAAGTTAATTTTACTGACTGACACGCCAGGTATTCTCAAGGATTACAAAGATCCATCTAGCTTGATTCCGAAGGTAGATATTAGCCAAGCCCGCGAACTGATTGCCAATGGTATTGTTAGCGGTGGGATGATTCCGAAGGTGAATTGTTGTGTGCGATCGCTTGCTCAAGGCGTAAGTGCGGCACACATCATTGATGGTCGCATTCCCCACGCCCTACTTCTAGAAGTCTTTACTGATGGTGGTATTGGCACGATGATCCTTGGTTCTCAGTTTAGCTAAAACCTCGATTAATCTGACTTTTACCAGGGATAGTTAAAAATCACCTGCGATCGCCCTGTGGATCTGACACGGTGACGATTCATTCTCACTCGCGTTCGCTCTCTAAATGGTGTAGGTCTAAAATACTGGGAATTATGATTAATAATCCCTGGATTCACTAAAATTGAGTTACGAATTACGGGATTAATTAAAGTGGGATTAATTAAAGTGGGATTACTACCGAAATTTGGCATGGGACTAACCACAGGATAGGAGTGATAGTCGCGATCGCTGCGCCGGGGAATTAACCCTGTCGCTGGGTCTACAGGCATGGGGGTAGAAATCGGACTACCATAAATAAAAGAACCAACAGCAGGCGGCTGATTAATTCTCACAGTGTTATTAATGATGATGACGCTGCCGGCAGCAGCTGGGGTAATTGTAGCGCTAATTACAGAGCAAATTATCCCCACTCCCAGCCAATTCAGTTGTAAATGCTTGATTTTTAGCATATTTTTGCTCACCTGCATTTGATAATCTGAATTTTTATGAAGAAAATAACCGCAGTTTACTTGGTTAAAATTTTCAAGTTTATCAACTTCAATTTTGTCAGCTTTTCATCAGAAAAACACAGAATTGCTGACACAGACAAATTTAAAGCAGTGCTGATTGGTGTATAAAACGTGAGTACAGAAAGTTTAGAAATTGCCAGAAGTCTTTATCAGGCTGGAAAACTTAACTTTGAAAATGGGAAATATCGAGAAGCTGTGGAAAGTCTGGAAAAAGCCAGCGCCCTGCTATCTCGAAATTCTCGCCTTGGGGGCGAAGTTGAAATGTGGCTGGTAACAGCTTATGAAGCATCGGGACGGACTGAAGAAGCGATCGCCCTTTGTCAACAACTCCAACGCCATCCTTTCCCAGAAACTAGCAAACAAGCAAAGCAGTTACTTTACATTTTAAAAGCCCCAAAACTCCAACGCCCCAGTGAATGGATGACGGAAATCCCTGATTTAGGCACATTGTCTGATAATGATGCCAAGATTCGAGCATCTGGAAATTCCGCGAAATCTTCTCGTCAAGCACCTGCTGAACCAGAGTTAATTGACCTCAGTCAGGTGAAGAACCAAGATAATCGCTTTATTTGGGTAGCACTAATTGTTATTGTGTTAACACTCTCGTACTTGGCTGGGTTGAGTTTTTAGTTTTTGGGAGATATATGGATGAATTATTCTATTTTCAGAAAGATTTTAGTGAGATTCACCAAAGCACTGAGTTTTGTGTTGATCAAAATGGCATCATTCATTAAGCAGCTCAGTCAGAATCTCATTCATCGCATCTTTCCGCTCAAAAATCCTATTTTGTGGCTGGTACTGTTATCATCACTGCTGCTAACTGGTTGTGTCGAGTACGATGCCGGAGTGACCTTTAATAACTCAAATCGTGGCGAAATAGTACAGCATATTAAATTGGGAGAAAGACTCACCAGCTTTAGTGGCGATTATGTCTATGAATGGTTACATAGCATAGAACGTCGCACCCGTCAACTAGAAGGTACAACCCAAAGGATTTCTCCAGAAGAAATTATTGTGAAAATACCCTTCAGTAATGGTCAAGAGTTGCAAGAGAAATTCAACAATTTTCTTAACTCTCGGACGAATCAAAAAGCTGACGCTGTGCAGAAAGCATCTGAATCAGAACTACCGAAAATTGAATCTAATTTACTTATAAATCAGAATAATTTTGTGCTGCTAGTGAGGAATCGATTAATTTATGATTTAGACTTGCGATCGCTCTCCTTAATTGCCAGTAGAGGTAACGTGTTATCTGATACGGGGTCAATTCTCGACCTAGAATTTAGCTTAAAAACCCCTTGGGGAGCCAGAAATATTCAACAAAATGAAACTGCGATCAATCCTCAAAAGCAAGGTAAGCAATTAGTATGGCAGCTTCAGCCCGGTCAACTCAACCACATAGAAGTAGTTTTCTGGTTACCTAGTCCCCTCGGTATTGGTGGTTTGTTAATTATCCTCTTCATCTGGGGAGGAATTTACCTGAGATATCATTTTATGCCAGATCCCAGGGTTCAATTTGCACCTGATGCCAAAGCAGCAACGGAGTAGGAAGCAGGTAGTGGCGTGGCAAGCCTAAATTAGTGCATAAGCATAAATATTGTGGGGTGGGCTTCTAGCCCGCCCAGAACAGGCAAGACTTGTACTGAGCTTGTCGAAGTATGCCTGTTCCACAAGAGAAACATAACGCACCCTACAAAAAGGGTTGGGAGTCATTTTTAATCATTTGGATGTACACGCTCAATTCCAGTTCCCAGTCTCAAGGTGATAGTCGTTCAATTTTCCAATTGTTATTGTTCGCGCGAGTATACAGCAAGCGGTCATGCAGACGACTGGAACGACCTTGCCAAAACTCAATTTCTCTGGGGATAATTCTGTATCCTCCCCAATGAGGTGGTCGAGGAACCTCCTGATTTTCATATTTGCGCTGGAAATCCTGCAATTGTTGTTCTAAAACTTCCCTCCCAACAATTACTTCACTTTGATTAGAAGCCCACGCACCCAAACGACTATTGGGCGGTCGCATCTCAAAATAGCTATCAGACTGTTCTGAAGAAATTTTTTCAACTTTCCCGACAATTCTGACTTGGCGTTCTAATTCCGCCCACCAAAAAACTAAAGCTGCTTGGGGATTTGCTGCTAGTTCTTGCGCTTTTTGACTGTTGTAGTTGGTGAACAAAACAAAGCCCCGTTCATCAAAATCCTTCAGCAGCACCATTCTTGCCGAAGGCTGACCATCTGGTGTAGCCGTGGCTAGAGTCATAGCATTCGGTTCAGGAAGTTGGGCTGCTAGTGCTTGTTCAAACCATTTTTTAAATTGAATCAAAGGATTTGGGTTAATCTCGGTTTCACTCAAACCTTCCAAGGTGTAATCTTTGCGAAGGTCAGCTACGGTCTTGTCCATGTCAGTTTGTATATTTAAGATAAGTTTGGTAAATAAAAGAAGTAGCCTATTTATTTGGCTTTTATCCCACACATGACACAAAGCATTGTGAGTGCGAAACGTCTTCCAGAAACTACCGCCCATGTCAGAATTATCCGTCAATCGTGGCAACTCGGCTTTCTTGAGGGTGAAGTAAGTGCGGGTAGCTTCGAGTGGCATTTCCAATGGCATTTTCGCCGAGGAGAACTGTCTGTGAAGCCTTCCCAAGGTCGCGCCCTGATCAAAGAACCCCTCGGTCGCTTCTTAGAACAACAGGATTATCAGTTAGAGCCTGGAGGAGATTATGCTTTTACTATTAGGGCTGAACTTTAGTCATTGGTCATTTGTCATTGGTCATTTGTCATTGGTCATTGGTCACTCAACAGTCGTAGTGAGGCGATTTAAGTATCTTTCAATCAAGAGGAGAGCAACTATGTCATCTATGGGTCGTGGTGGCTGTCTCATGCCCTGTGGTAAGAGTTTTGTTAGCCCTTTGGGTGGGTACATCTGCCAGTAGCGATCGCGTGCTTCTAAGGTACTGTAGCGCTCATCTACTAAAATGATCCTCAGTTGCTCTACCAATGCCTCTCGCAGTTGCTGTTTCCACTGTTTCGAGGTGGTTTGGTCACCCATGACTAGCAAGGATATGGGAAACTGTTGACGCAGTGTCTCAATGGTGGCGATCGCCTTTTGTGCAGTCACAACTTGGTGATAGTACAATTGCCGATCTAGTCCCATGACTGCTAAACCACATTTATCTTTACCGGGATCGAAGCCTAAAATGACTGGTTGTGTTGGTGAAAATTCACTAAAAGTCATAAAAAATACACTTAAATTCTCGCAAGAGTTTTATTTAATTATTCTTAATATCCGACTGGATTTTATTTATATTTTTAGGTGCTAAAAACAACTACACCGTTGAAAATTGCCAAAAGCTTGATTCTTAAAGGTCCTGCGGTATAAATGTCCTCCCTGGCGATCGCTTTGATTTCTAACGGATGATCATACTGTCTTAGTTGTAAGAAAAAGCGTAAATGAGTACCTTCTCTTAACATACCCTCGACAATTCCGGCATTACGCGCCCGAAATTCCGAAGCCGAAATCAGCAAATCGAGTCTTTGCGATAGCTGATAGGATGTCATCGTTTTGGGATCAGCAGTCGTTGTAGCTAGTACCTCGCCTTCGGAAAAGACTAGTTGATTTCGGGCTGCATCCGCAAAAAATTCTATTTGGTTTTCTCCCCTCACGTAATTACCAGCAGAAAAGATTCGGACAACGTACTCTCGACCATCCTGAATCTGCTGGCTCAGTTGCTCTACTCTTTCCTGGGTAACGCGCAGCAGGGTTTTATTTGTGGGAATTTCTCCAGGTTCAGTTAATTGAATGTTGGCATTCTGGTTAGCGGCTTGCAAAAGTTGTATGACCGCTTGACGAGCTGCACTGGCTTGATTAACGCGAACCACGTTCGCCGCTAAAACTTGATTCCGAACCAGTGCCAGTTTACCTAGACGGAGGTCACGGTATGATTGATAATATTTTTCCAGCCTTGCGACTTCTTGTTCTAAATAATTCTGTTGTTTTTCCAATTCTTTGAGGCGAGATTCCCTGGTGGCAATTACTTGTTCTCGCGAAGCAATTTCTTGATTGCGTTGTTTAATCAATCCATCAAGTTGGGCAATTTTGCGATCGCGCTGGTTAATAGCTGTTTTCGCTTCGTCAATAGCTGTTTTAGCTTCCGCATACAATCGTTCCCTTTCTGCCCTCAGTTCTTCAATAGCCCCCTGCAATGTCTCTCTTTGATCATAAACGCTTTGCAGTTCAGTTAAGGCTTGTTGATACTGACTGACGACTTCACCTAGCTGTCCTTGAGTACGTTGAAGTTGAGTTTGTGTTGCCAGTTGTTTAGCATTGGCGGCTTGCAAGGATTTATTAATTACCTGTAAGTCTTGCTGTGCTTGAGTTTTTTCACTTCTTGCTGTGCTTAACTCAGACTCAACCTGACTTTTGGCAGTTTCCGCAATTTTGAGTTGTTCCCGCTGCTCTCTGAGGTCTCTTTGAATATCTTCTAGCTCAAACACCCCTTGGCGCAATCCTTCATCAGCAGCAAATAAGATGCCTAATGTTGATGCTGAAATTAATCCGCCAGTAAAGATAGTTACCAATACAGCGGTTTTTTTGGGGCGGAGGTTAAACAGTGAGAGGCGTGCTTTGCCAACTCGTGTGCCAATGCGATCGCCCACGGTGGCAATTACGCCCCCCAAAATTAAAATTGCTACGATCAGGATGTACCCGGTGGTCATCTTCAGCTACCGTTCACGTAGTGTGCCGGAGGCATAATGCTTCCAGATACAGCCTACTACTTTCATTGATTATCTTGTGGAGAGTGGAATATTGGCAATAGCTGAAACTACTCAAGATTTTAGATTTACCTCCAGCTATGGTGGTCATCTGCAAAAACACAACACGCGCCACTCCACCTCCCCAATTGCTTTTAAGTGAACTGCCTACTTAAGGTAACAGGTTTATGCACAGTAATCTTCTTTTTATGGATAGAAATCATCTCTTTCTCACGCAAATCTCCCAATAACCTGGTCACCGTTACCCTAGTAGAACCAATTGCTTCTGCGATCGCCTGATGAGATAGCTTCAGATCAATCGTAATCCCATCTGCACAAGGAACCCCAAAATCACGACAAAGAATTAACAAAAAACTCACCAATCTCGAACCCATATCACGGTGAGCCAAGGTTTCAATCATCATCTCTGTTTGTAAAATCCGCGAAGATAGGCCTCGCAGCATCAACATCGATAATTCGGGATTTTCCTTAAACGCTTGCTCCACCTGTTCAATTGGCGCAGACAGTAACTCTACAGACGTAAATGCCACCGCATGATAGAATCTATCTGACTTATTTCCTGTCAGTAATGACAACACACCAAAAACACTATTTTCCCGCAGCAGTGCTACCGTTATTTCCTCTCCTGCCTCGTACACCCTGGAAAGTTTCACAGCACCCTTCAAAAGAAAATAAACTCGTTCAGCAGGATCGCCGGGAAAAAATATTGTTTTATTGCGTTCAAACGTTTCTACAACTGGAGGAAATGCTCCGGTCGCCATCTGACGAAATACATTTGCTAGGGCTTTATCTTGTGTCACAATCATCTCCCTTCCCCTACCCAATGCCGGAAAAACAAAAACTGATTACCTAAGAATACACCTGAAAAATCAATAAAGCACCGTCAACCTTTCTGTGCATTCCTATACTCAAACGCATAACTTCATAGTTATTTGTTCATAATGATACATAATTTCTCATGTTTTTAGCGAGTAGTTGTTATAAGTACTGGCACAGTTGTGGTCATCAGGTTTTTTCGCAAAAAATTCACGATATCTTGAGAATATCTTCAGGATTGTCTGGAGAAACTTTTCAGAAAATAGTCTCCCTGATGATCATTTTCGCAAATTATGTGCAGAACCAAGACAAACTCGCCTCAGATTCTAGTATGCTCCTAATGATTGATCTTATTCACAATTTCTATGCTGAATCTGACTGGAAAAAACGCCTTAGTTACAGGGATTGCCAACAACCGCTCCATTGCCTGGGGGATTGCTCAACAACTGCACAAAGCCGGAGCTAACTTGGGTATTACCTACCTACCAGATGAGCGCGGCAAAATGGAAAAAAAAGTAGCGGAATTGGTAGAGCCTCTTAACCCCAGCTTATTTGTTCCCTGTAATGTCCAAGACGACGCACAGATTGAATCTACCTTTGAAGCTATCCGAGATAAATGGGGAAAATTGGACATCCTCATCCACTGTTTAGCCTTCGCTAACAGAGACGATTTGACTGGTGGTTTTAGCGAAACCTCACGTTCTGGTTTCAAAACCGCTTTAGAAATCAGTACCTACTCGCTGGTGCAGTTAAGCGGTGCGGCCAAACCGCTAATGACAGAAGGCGGTAGCATCATCACCCTGACATATTTGGGCGGCGTGAGGGCAGTTCCTAACTACAACGTCATGGGAGTAGCTAAAGCCGGATTAGAAGCTAGTGTCCGTTATTTGGCGGCTGAACTGGGACCACAAAACATTCGGGTAAATGCCATTTCCGCCGGGCCGATACGCACATTAGCCTCTTCGGCAGTAGGCGGAATTTTAGATATGATTCACCATGTAGAAGAAGTAGCGCCCCTGCGACGCACTGTCACCCAGCAAGAAGTAGGTAATACTGCTGCTTTCTTGTCTAGCGATTTAGCCAGTGGCATTACCGGGCAAGTTTTGTATGTAGATGCAGGATATGAAATCATGGGAATGTAATCATTGGTCATTGGTCATTGGTCATTAGTCATTAGTCATTAGGAAGTTACAATCCTTACCCCCTGCTCCCTACTCCCCACTCCCTACTCCCTACTCCCTACTCCCCACTCC
>NZ_CAWQOY010000030.1:0-10933 GCF_963896525.1 Nodularia sp. LEGE 04288 | reverse complement strand
TTTCAATACCCCGAATCATCTCATTTAATTCGGGGTATTGAAATTAATCTTCTAGTTCCATCTCTTCATCATCTTGCTCAAAATCTTCATCTATCAATTCATCAGAATTGTTGCTTAAACTATTGAGTCCGTCGATGCGTTTAGAACGAGCCGCTTTATGAGCAGCACGTCTATCTCGAATTTCATCCAGATTATTCAAGCCGTAAAGCTTACGGGCATAATTGATTAATTCTTTTAATGGTGTGTTGAAGTAATCCTTACGAAACTGAGAATTGTGTTTTTCCCAATCAAATTCTTGCGCGTTAAATCTGGACACTGCGGCTAATTCTCTTCCTGATTCTTCCCGCAATACTTCAATGACCATCAGGTGTACTTTTTCCTGATAAGTCTTGACTCGTTCTAAGGCAGGAATGTGCTTTGCAATTTTGTTTCTTGGTTTAGCAAGTTTGCGAACATTAACCATGAGAATCACTCCTTGATATTGTATTTTTCTCATAGAAACCGCATCGAAAGATGCCATCCGCTTCAGCTTATTTATAACAGTTTTGATTTAGATAGAGTACAAAATTGTCTGTATTTCTCTAAAAAAAAACCTGCATTATTTCAAATAACACAGGTTTTTTTGGCTAATTATTATGTTAACTGTTGGGGATCAGTTAGAAGTATCTACTCGTCTTCATCTTCGTCCTCGTCTAAGTCGTCATCTTCATCTAAATCTTCGTCGAGTTCATCGTCGTCCTCCTCATCTTCATCCAGGTCTTCATCAAGTTCGTCGTCTAAATCGTCAAGTTCTTCAAGTTCTTCCTCTTCTTGTTCTTGGAAAGAGTTGCGACGTTCCAGAGATGCGCGGTTAAACTCCACTAAATCCGCTATTGCTTGCTCAGGATCACTGCTGATAGTGTCGTATAGCATACTCATAAAGATTGCTACTACTTCTGGTGAATATTTGAGTGCATCCGGTTGTCCAAACAATTTAGTAAATAATTTGGTGTTCCACTTCTGCCAATCAAACTTTTTGTTACCACCTTTCTTTTTGACTTGGGCTGCAATATCAAGTCCGAGTTTTTCACGGGCTGCATGACCGATTTTGGTAGAAACACGGGAATCACGTAGTTGGAGTTTAACGCCGTATTCCTTGAAAATTAGGTTCCGCAGTTCCTTCAATAATGCTAACGCTTCTTGCTGTGGTGAAACATTTGCAACTTTTGATTTCGTGGCAGCAGTTGTGCTATTTGCTTTGACTGAGCCTCTACCATTAGCTGCATGACGAGTATTGTTGTTAGCACGAGTTTTGCTTATTCCTTCGGTGCGCTTCGCAATTGCCATTTCAGAAATTCCTTTCTTAAGTGAATTTTTCACTTCCTTGCCGCAATCGCGGCTTTCACATCCACTTCCCATTTCCTACTCATTGATTGAAATAAACCAGAATTTTGGTTGATTCTTCTTGTCATATATAGATGCAAGAGTATGGGGTAGTACTTATATATTTTTTTTGCATCAGTCGGTGTTTTCACAGTAATAAATATGCTAAATATTGTGATTACAAATGAAATTTAGCCATGAGGTTAGTGATCATTAACCTCATGGCTAAAGCATCAGTGATAAATTTGCTTTAAAACCGAAAAATAAGTTGTTCAAGTCAGAATTATGAAATTGTCAGACTGGCCGGCTCTGGCTGACCAAAATACTGGACTTGTAGCTTTGGAGTATCATACGCCTGACAGAATGCAGATATTACAGCAATTTTACCATTGGGGTGAGGAGCGGTCTTTGTCTGTTTTTGTCTGGAATCCTGGTTACTGTGGACTACAGCAATTAATTAAGTATCAAGAGCAGTATATTCTACAGCCAACTAACAGGGGTAAAAATGGAGATATTATTCAGTATCTTCTGGAGGAATATCAACCTGGTATTTATTTACTGGAAGGATTGCTAAATCAGGGTGATGGGAATAAAATTAGTAACAAACGTGCCTATCAACTACTTAATAGCTGTCATCAAGCTCTCTGGAATCAGCAACATCATTACTGGGTGTTATTGGAGACTTATGTTCAACTACCACTAGAATTACAGCCTTTTATTCCTGTATTATCTCACCCACTTCCAGACCAACAGCAAGTGCAGATGGTTGTGCAGCAGTTTTGTGATACCTGGGTTGAGCATAACAATTATCGCTATTCTTGGTTAGAGACAACAGAAAAAACCGCAGCGCTGCAATTGTTATTTCGCGCCTGTCAGGGTTTACCCATTGGCGAGATAAATATGCTACTACAGCAATGTCTCGGTTGTGCAGAGCAACTTGAGGAAATGGTGCAATTAGTGCTTGAGCATAAAGTTAACAAATTGCGGGGACGGGGTTTAGAGTATATTGCTCAACCTGATGTACCTTCAGCCGGGGGATTTGATTTACTGGAAAAAAGATGGGACACTATTACCTGTTTGCTGCAACCAAAAGCACAAGCATACAGTTTGAAGTTTCCTACGGGGATGCTGTTATGGGGTCCTCCGGGTACGGGTAAAAGTCTCTCTGCCAAGTTAGCCGCGCAGAAAATGGGATTACCACTGTTAGCTGCTAATTGGGGTGTATTATTGGGTAGTCCTGATCCCGACAGAGCATTAAAGGAATTTATTGCTTTGGTAACATCTTTGGCTCCTTGTGTACTTTACTGGGATGATTTTGATAAGGGATTTGCAGGTTGGGACTCTAATGCAGATGGTGGTGTAGCACGACGGTTATCAGCTGGTTTATTAACTTGGATGCAAGAGCATCAAGAGCCAGTTTATACCATCGCCACTGTTAACCGCTTAGAAATGTTACCTGCGGAATTAGTTCGCCGTTTTGATGATATCTTTTTTGTGGACTTACCCCATGAAGGGGCTAGATATGAAGTCTTCAATCTACATCTAGCCAAGTTTTTTCCAGCTTTTCGAGACTACAATTCACCTTGGAATGATGACCAATGGCGGAGATTGTTGGCTGAATATCGTATTTGCACTCCGGCAGAAATTGGTAATGCAGTCCGTCGTTGTGCTGAGGAAGCTTTTTACCAGGGTAGACCAGGGCAGGTTGAGTTTGAAGATTTGCTACAACAGCGACAAGAGTTTACACCAGCTATGGAGCGAGAGTCAGAACAAATCCAGGCTATTCGCAATCAGGCTATTTATGCTCAACCTGTGGCTAGTCAGGATGTTTCTCGCTTTGCTGCTCAACATCAAGAGTTGTTTGAATAATACAAACTAAATACCAAGTACAAAGCATCGCCTGTACAAACATTCAGTGACACATTTTGTTAATTCTCGTACTAAGTGGCAGAAAAGGCTGAGAGAAAACTTAGGGATTTAGCATAAATTCTGATAAATTGGACTAAGATTAAATAGCTAAATAGCAGTTAATCCTTTGTCATGAATCCCTACGCTATCCTTACTCAAACAGAATATCAGCGTGTTAGCGATCGCATGACCCGACCCCTACTAGAAAATTGCGAGACTGCCTCACATATTCTTATTTTAGTCTGGCCACAACTCGGTGATTTTGACAGTCTGGAATATGCTTGGTGGTTACAGCGCGAAGTAAAAAAATGGTCAGATGAAAAACTTGCTATTCGTGCAGTGGGAATTGGAAATCGCACCTCTGGAACAAAATTCTGTGAATATACAGGATTTCCGCCTGAGAATTTATTTGTTGAACCGAATGCAGAACTACATCGCCAACTCAATCTCTATTCAGGACTAAATCTTTCTCTCCCTGGACTTTCTGGGTCTGGGAAAGCTTGGCTAAATCTCATGTTAATGTGTGCAGGGCTTGGAAGTCCAGGAACCTTAAAAGAAGTTTTTCGAGGATACAAGGGAGACCGTCAAGCGCCTCAATTGATTGAAGATGATCAAATTATTCAAGGTACTCCTTTACCTGCTTTTCAAGGCTCATTTTTCCAACTAGCTGGCGGGAGTGGGTTTCAACGTCCCTTTGAGTTAGCTACTCTCCGGCTACGGAATATGGTGGAAGTTCTGAGCAATTGGCAAACTTATGTACCTAACTCTGCGTACTTAACTCAACGCGGTGGAACTTTTCTGTTTGATTCCACAGGTCAGTTACTTTACGAACATCGAGACCCAGGAATTTTGGGCTTTGCTGCTGAGATGAGTCAGCCCCTATCATTTTTATCCTTGATTGATTGAGGTATCTTGACAAATCCAAGCTCCCCAGTAAAAAGGATGCTGAAGGAGAGTATCTTCTTCCTGACAGTTAATTTTACCCTGTGGTGATAAATCCTTAACTCTCAACAATTCCTTTAATATTTCTATACCCAAGTTAGACCTTCTTAACTTGTTCACTGTAATATTGCGGATATAATTTTGAGCATTTTGTAACGCTTCTGTACGTTGCATCCCAGACTGCAAGTTATCAAAAAAACATTCCATCAATAATGCTGTGGCTTTATCAGGGACTTTCCACAAACTCATCACCAAAGTTTTTGTTCCAGCTACTGTAAAAGCGCGACGCAAGCCAAAGACACCTTCGCCAATTTTAATATCACCTCTAGCCGTATCACAGGCAGATAAAACTGTGAGTTCATTTGCCCATAAGTCCAAATTGGCGATATCTTGAGCAAAAACACAACCTTTACCCAGTTCTGGGGGTAGAATTCCTCCACTTAACCAAGTATTAGCACCTGCTAAGGCCAGTAAGGAACGCAGCATTGGGTTTTTAGCCTTCGATATGGAAAATATTGGTGTTTTCAACTCCTCATTTTGTCTGTGTGGTGGCAAGTTGGGTAAAAATAAGCCGTGAGTAGCAATGAGCATGATACTGGGACAGTTACTGCTTGTTAAATGGGTTGTCAGTGCATCTTTTCCTAGATATAAACGTGCATCTTTGAGTTTTTTGGAGATACTTTCAGCCAGAAGCTTTGTACCAGCAGCACGATGTAAAACTTCACCATTCAGAGTGTTGACAAATTGAATATTGGTGGGTTGTAGCTGTGTTCCTAGATTGCTGTCTTGCTGCGGCGTGATTTTATTAGTGGACTCAACAGCCAAATCGAAATCTGGATCTGCTATAATTAGGGGTACATCTGCAATCCGCGACGTTGCAACTTGCGATCGCATCGCTGTCTCCGAGGTGCTACCTGTAACTTGCTTATCACTAGTAATACGCGTAAGACATCGCATCAAATCCCGCCCCACGTTTAAATAAGAAATTGTATATTCATCCATTAGCAGGTTTTTACCCACCGCATCTAATGGTAATATTTGCAAAGGCAATAAGTTTAAGTTACCATCGACGGCAAATATCAGATGTTGATAATTTGTTACCAATGGCTGGATAGGCTGAAATAGCAGTTGACTTAGTTGAATAGCTACCGTTGGGTTGTATGTTTTGATTTGCAACTTGGGTATAGCCTGAGATTTTGCTAATCCCCATCCCAGTGTTTGTTGAGTAGAGTCAGAAGCTAGGGATGGGTTATGCTCTAGGATGGCTGCTCGCAATTCCTCAATTAAGTTATCAATAACTTCCGCTTCACCTAAATCTATCATCTGCACTGCATCCGGCTGTCCAGAAGGCAAAATAAACGCTAGATACCGAGGAGGATACCATTGTTGTTCTCCTTTTGCTGGTACTGCGTGAAAATTAAACACATCGAAGCGGACAAATTCAATTAAAATTGATTTAGTTGGTAATGTCTGAGCAATCGCACAACAATCTGCGGTTTGTGCAGCCAGTTGAATTTCTGGTACTTGAGATGCTAAATATTTTTGTAAATGATCATAGTCATCCGATAATTGGCTGAGATGACTTTGATATGCTGTAAAATCGCTATTGTCCGGTACAGAGAAAGTTAAATTGATTAACTGGGTATTTAAATCACAAAGTTGACGAAATTGGGTTTGGAGATGAGGATAGCGATCGCTACATAAAGCTTCATTTTGGGCTGATAGACAAGCAGCCGTCAACCCCTTGCGTTTCAGGACAAAATTTAATGCTTCTCGCCTTGCCTCTGCGTTTTCCCACAGATGCTGATAGACTAGAGAAAGAAACAAATCAAAATTAAGCCGCAATTTATCAATTAAAGCTAATCGGTCACTTTCTGAACTGAAGGCAAACACCCTAGAAATTAATTTATCATTGATATAACTAGCTTCTACTCGATAAGATAAAGATTCTGTCCAGGAATTAGTAGCAGTTAATACAGTAGCTAAATGATTCAGGCTATTCGCTACATCAGGATGTTCTTCTCCCAATAAGCTTTTTCTCATATCCAAAGCAGTCAAATAATTTTGTTTAGCTTCCTCATAGCGTCCTAAAGAAAAGTATGTTTCGGCTAAATTATTCAAACTGTAGGCAATTTGGGGATGATTTTCTGGAAATAAAAGCCTTCTATTTTTTAATACCTCTAAATGTATGGCTTCGGCTGCTAAATATTGTCCTTGATAACTATAAATAGTAGCTAAATTACTCATAGCAGTTGCTACTTGTGGATGTTCAATACCAAACAAATTTTTGGTAATAGCTAAACCCTGTAAAAATAATGATTCAGCTTGAGGATATTGCGATTGATTAGTGTATAATACTGCTAAATTGTTGAGAGTAGCGGCGATATCAGGATGTTCATCACCTAACAGCTTCTTCCTCATCCTTAAAGCTTGGAAATAAACAGATTCAGCTTGAGAATATCGCCCTTGTAAGCGATAAACTTCGGCAATATCATTGAGAGTAGCGGCGATATCAGGATGTTCATCACCTAACAGCTTCTTCCTCAGCTTCAAAACTTCTAAATACAGTTGTTCGGCTTCCGAATATCGACCTTGTTTTTGATAAAGAGTTGCTAAGTTATTTAAATGATTTGCTATATCAGGATGTTCTTGGTTTGGCGAAGATTCCCCCATATTTAAAACTTCTAAATATAGTTGTTCAGCTTCGGTATAACGCCCCATATCTATATATAATACAGCTAAATTATTCAAACTATTTTCTATGTCAGGATGTTGGTTTTCTAACAATTTCCTTCTCATTACCAACGCTGATAAATACTTCTCTTCTGCTTCCCAATAGCGTCCTTGCAAGAGATAAATTTCTCCTAAATTATTCAAACTACTGGCTATATCAGGATGTTCACCAGCAAATAAAACTTTTCTCATCTCCCAAACGGTTAGATGTAATTGTTCAGCTTTTAAATAAAGTCCTTGATCTTTATAATTTTCAGCAATATTATTTAATGTAGTAGCAATATAAGGATGATTTTCTCCTGGTAATGGTTGTAAAATTGCCAAAACTTGTAAATAATTATCTTCTGCTTGAGAATATAATCCTTGTGAATTATATAATGCGGCTAAATTATTGAAGCTGACGGCTACATCAAGATGTTCGTTACCATACAACTTTTGTATTATCTCTAAAGCTGATAAATGAGTTTTTTCAGCTTCCTGATAACGTCCTTGAAATTCATATATGGACGCTAAATTATTCAAAGTTCGCCATATATCAGGATGTTCAGATTCAAGTGATGATTTTTGGATTTTTAATACTTCTATATAAATATTTTCAGCTTCTAAATAGCGACCTTGGGCTTGGTATATGGCTGCAATATTATTTAAACCAGTAGCTACTTGCAGATGTTCATTACCAAGTAAGCATTTCCAGAGATTTAAAGCCTTAACAAAATTTTGCTCGGCTGCGAAAAAATCACCTTGATTAAAATAAAACGCACCTAAATTATTTAATGATTGTGCAACATCAAGATGTTCTTCTCCCCATAACCTAATTCTGGTTTTTAAGACTTCCTGATATAAAGGTTCCGCTTCGGAATAACGTCCTTGCCTCCGATATAATTCAGCTAGATTATTCAAACTATCAGAAAAAATTGAATGTTCGGTAACTTTGTGAGTTTGGCATAATTTTACAGATTTTAAAGCAGTTAAAACAGCTTGTTTTAAATCGCCTTGATTAACTAAATCGATAACTTGAGAATTGATATGGTTTATATAATCTAGTATTTTTGTCATTTGTTTTTTATGAATTAGAATATAAATGATCCAGCACTTTGCAAGTCAATGAAGTAGAAATTTTAATATCATAAATCTTGTAGGGTGGGCATCTTGCCCGCTCTTTTGTAGTTTAACCAAATGAAATATGCTGTAATTTCCGGCATATTAAAATAATTATCCTCGGCTACATTAAGTTTATTCTGTCACCATATATTCTGTATATAAAACTTTGTATTCTTTATTGTTATTTACATAATCTAGTAATTCGCTTAAATGACTGTTTGTCAATTCTAAAGGCTCATCACTAGCTTGAGGTAGCCAGTAATAAGAAAGCATGGTTGGAGTAATTAATGCTAAAATTTCTTCTTTACCTGGAATTCCTTCAATGGGGAAACAGGTAATTTCTGATTCCTCTTGAGGTAAACAGGTTTTACCAGTGTTTAAATGTGGTTGAGGGGCAAAACACGAGGGACAAAAACACCATATCTTCCCAGATGTGTCCCGTTGTAGCAGCAGTAAATAGCCAGAAATTTCAAAATTGACTTCGACACGAATATAACTACCTATCTGCACAGATTTTTCATAAATGCTGTTTGTCGGCCAACCCCAAGCTAAAGTTTGTTCTTCGACTACAACTAATCCCATTTTTTCAGTAATCGTACCAAATGTTTGCAATTGTTCCCAAAGTTGGTCTACAGATGTAACGATATCCTGCCAGTTTAATCCCAAGAACCTGCAAATCTCTTCAAAATTGGTACGATAAATAGGCTTTCTTTTAAAAAAGTTATTAACTGTTGATGCAGCCAACTCTAACTCTAAAGCTAAAGCTTTTTTAGTATAATTTCGTCGTTCCAATGCCAGTTTTGCCTTTTGGATGCCTGTAACTGTTGCCATAATAGAACGGTTTGTGTCTGTCATAGTCTAAATCATAACGCTTTTTATGTTACTCATATCCGAAATTAGATACTTATGTCAACAAGATTTATAGCCAATACAGTTCAGTTCAGCCTAAAATTCAGCAACTCATTCCTCAACTCATCACTATTGTTGATTTACTCATCACTCAACTCATATACGCACCTGAGAACATGGAATTAAGGAGTTGAAAAGACACAAACTCATGATTAAACAGCAATGTCAATCACTGGTTAATTGTCTGAAAAATCCTTTTTTCCACCCTTAACTATTAGCTGCATTATGCCTACCGTTTACATCACCGAACCAGGCACATTACTCAAAGTTCAAGGCAAAAGCTTACATATTTGGCAACAGCAGGAACTTCGACTCAGATTATCCCTTTCCCAAATTAGCCAAATTATCATTCTCACACACACTCACATTGCCCCCAAAACCGTCAAATTTCTACTATCACAAGAAATTTCTACCTTGTTTCTCACTTCTCAAGGAGAATATATCGGCAGATTAGAAAACGATACTAACTATACCCCCCAATACTTAGCCAAACAAGTTCAACGTTCCCACGATAAGGAATTTATCCGCGCCACTGCGGAAAGTTGCTTGTGGGCGCAACTGCATAACCAACTGATTCTGCTCAAATATCTCACACCTTGCCATATCAACTCTCGTTTACAAATGGCGGAAAACTTTCTCACCCTCTTAATGGATGACTTAGCCACAGCCCATTCTCTGAAAGAACTACGGGAATATGCCACTAGTGCAGGCAGCTTTTATTATCCCGCCTTTGCCTTTCTTCTCCCTCACCAATTTAAGTTTCAACGTCGTAGCAGCTGCAAAGCCAACCCTATCAACTTGCTTTTTAATCTAGGTTACGCCCTCCTACACCAACAAATTCACTGTTTCCTCAAGTCTGCGGGCTTACATCCCGACTGGGCTAACTTGTACAAAGAAAGCAACATCAACTCTCCTTTAGCTTACGATTTGATGGCAGAATTTCGCGCCTTGTTGGTTGATGAATTGGTAGCCAATTTACTTAACTCGCGCATCATCACTTTAAAACATTTTACGCTTCCTGATCCTCAAGGCAATGTAGAATTACATATCCATGCTTTGAAATTGTTCCTGCAACATTGGGAAGAAAAGTTAACAACTATCGTCAACCATCCCCGCGCAGGTGAAGTTACATATCGTCAATGTTTACAACTACAAGTGCAAGAATATATCGCTTTCTTGCTGGGTGATGTAGAACATTATCGTCCTATGTTGATTTCCCACCCAGCCAGTCAAACCCAAATCAACATTACTGAGGAATTAGCACCCATTCCATTAATGATGGTGAAACGGTAATGTTTTACCTTGTCTGCTATGACATTGTAAATAATAGTCGTCGTCAGAAAATTTCTTTACTCCTGGAGGCTTACGGACTGCGGGTACAAAAATCAGTGTTTGAGTGCGTTTTGGACGAAAAACAATACAAAAACCTTTCCCAACGCCTACTGAAACTTGTCAATAAACGAGAAGACCAAGTTCGTTTTTATCCTCTTTCAGCTAATACCCGGACTAAAGTTGCAGTTCTAGGAACTCAAGCAAAGTTAGCAATTGATGATGCGGCTTTCATTGTCTAAATTCACTGAAATTTATCTATGGGTGGGTAAAACCTGCCCTTTCTGAACTTCTTGTTTTATCAAGCAATTCAGTTTCATCTTGTCTTGACATCAAAAGCCCAGCAACAGTTTGATAAGTTATCACTCCAAGACCGCAAGCAATATGATAAAGCATTCCAAACCCTCTTTGAATTTGGACCTTCTTACAGAAGTTTAAGAACCCATAGGTATAGATATAAAGGAGGTGATATTTGGGGTTCTTCTGCATCTATGGCTAAAAGATTCTATTGGCAATATTTGGAGGAAAGAACGATTTTAGTTACTGGTTTAAGTTCCCATTAATTTTTGCATCCTGTTTCTCTATTTTGGGGCTTGTACACACAATTCGGGAAATTCTCTTTTGTGTCATAAGACCCCACCCCTAACCC
>NZ_CAWQOY010000029.1:0-10962 GCF_963896525.1 Nodularia sp. LEGE 04288 | reverse complement strand
AATTAAATGCCATTACTCAAGGGGAAGGAGATGCGGGGAATGTCAAAATCTCAGCTAGTGATACTGTTTCTGTCTACGATAAAGGTAATCTCTTCGCTCTAGTGACAGCAACAGCCATTGGGAATGGTGGAAATATTGAGATTAATTCTGGCTCTCTCAACGTCTTCAATGGTAGTACAATCAACGCTAATACATTTGGTGAAGGTGATGCTGGTAATGTCAAGATTGTCGCTAATACATTGACTGCTAAAACAGGGGGACAAATTCTAAGCACAACATTCAGTACAGCTAAAGCCGGAAATATTAACCTGATAGTCAAAGATAATATTACCCTAGATGGCAAAGATACTGGATTATTTGCTAACACAGAAAAAGGTTCAACAGGTAAAGGTGGTAGTATTTTCATTGATCCCCAAACATTCATCATCAAAAACGGTGCAGGAATCGGAGTAAATAGCCGAGGAAGCGGTGAAGGTGGAGATATTTCCCTACAAGCAGGTACGCTAACTTTAAATAAAAAAGCCTTTATTAGTGCCGAAACTGCCAGTAACCAAGGTGGTAATATTAACCTAGTAATTAACGATTTATTGTTATTCCGAAATAACAGCGGACTCACTGCAACTGCTGGTACAGATAGTGCAGGGGGAAATGGAGGCAACATTACTATTAATGCTCCCTTTATTGTCGCCGTCCCCAGTGAAGATAGTGATATTACAGCTAACGCATTTGAAGGAGATGGTGGCAATATCAACATCACAACTAATGCCTTATTTGGTATAGAATTTCGTTCTCAACAAACTCCAAGAAGTGATATTACAGCATCTTCTCAATTTGGTGTAGATGGAGATGTGCAAATCAACACACCAGAAGTAGACCCAGTTAATGGCTTAGTCGAACTACCTACAAATCTAGTTGACCCCTCCCAGCAAATTGATAACTCTTGCAAGGCTGGAAGTAATCAAAATCAGAGTTCCTTTGTCGCTACAGGACGT
Source organism: Nodularia sp. LEGE 04288 (assembly GCF_963896525.1). Classification (NCBI taxonomy): domain Bacteria; kingdom Bacillati; phylum Cyanobacteriota; class Cyanophyceae; order Nostocales; family Nodulariaceae; genus Nodularia; species Nodularia sp. LEGE 04288. The sequence goes on along the minus strand of NZ_CAWQOY010000029.1, from coordinate 9,970 downwards.
GGCGGTTTACCATTAAATCCCACTCAACCATTACAAGATACCAGTACCTTAGCACAGTGGGTGAAACCCAGAACCAGTTCACAGAACTCTGTTAAAGTAGACAATCAGCCACAAACACCAACAGTCACTACAATTTCTCCAAGTTCTCCTCCTGACATTGTAGAAGCCTCTGGTTGGGTAGTTGATGCTAATGGTACTATCTACTTAGTAGCCCAAGTACCACAAGTTACCCCTCGCAGTCTTTGGCAAACATCTGCCTCTTGTCCTGTTCGTTAGAGGATGTGTGAAAATTTGGAACAGGAGAGTATCAAATGGCATTAATTAATTTTGCTCAGTTTAAGTCAATTCTGCAAAGGCTTCTGCTGGCAAAGCGAGTAGTTAAATCTTCGGTTTTTTATGTAGTATTATTTACTCTAGTTTTTGCCCTGACTATTACCCCCATCACCTTTGCTAAACAACCACATACCCATTTAGCAGGTAAAATTACCAGCCAAAACAGTCAATTCTCAGCCACAACACCACACCAGCTTCTGGAACAAGGAGAAGCCCTGTATCAAGCAGGAAACTTAACTCAAGCAGTAACTATTTTACAACAAGCTAACCGTATTTATCAGCAACAGAGCGATCGCCTGGGACAAGCCGCAGCCCTGAGTAACCTCTGTCTGGTATATCAGCAACTTGGCTCGTTGACAGAAGCCTCTGAAGCTATCAACACTAGCTTAAATTTACTTGGTGGGTATGGGAAAAAGCAACAGTTGCAGATTAAGACTCAAAAACCAGAATGGTTAGAAGTTTTGGCGCAAACTTTAGATATTCAAACAGGATTGCAACTGGCACTGGGACAAGCAGATATATCTGTAGAAACTGCCCAACAAGCAGAGGAAATCTGGAAGCAATTAGGTAACAATGCCGGAGTCACCCGCAGTCGCATCAATCAAGCACAAGCTTGGCGGATTTCTGGCTTTTACGGTCGGGCTTTAAAGATTTTGGACTCAATGGAGCAACAATTAAAAAACGAAGCCAATTCCCCGCTCAAAGCCGCTGCTTTGCGTTCTCTTGGTAATGCTTGGCAACAATTGGGTGAGTTAGATAAATCTCAGGAAACATTACAATTAAGCTTAGAAATTGCCAAAGGACTACAACTGTCTCCAGAAATGAGCATGACAGAATTTAGTCTCGGTAATACTGTGAGGGCATTAGGTGATACTAAAGGTGCGATCGCCCATTATCAGCAAGCTGCGGCCATAGCAGTCCAGCCACTCACCAAAGTGCAAGCTCAAATCAATCTGCTCAGTTTGTTGGTTGAGAATAAAGATATTGCAGCAGCTAAAGAATTAATTCCTAGAATCCAATCCCAATTTGTGACTCTGCCTAGTAATCAAGCTAGTATTTATGCAAGTATAAATTTTGCTGATACAATCATTAAGATTGCTAATAAAGAAGACGTTGCCCAAATTCTCGCCAACAGTGTTAAACAAGCCAAAGCTATAGGTAATCAGCGTGGAGAATCCTATGGGCTGGGAATTTTAGGAGGATTGTACGAGCAGAACAATCAGTGGCAAGAAGCGCAGGATTTAACCCAGCAGGCATTGTTTATCGCTCAAGGAATCAATGCTTCAGATATTGCCTATCGTTGGCAGTGGCAGTTGGGACGGTTGCTAAAAGTCAAGGGAAATATTCAGGGTGCGATCGCTGCTTATGATGCCGCAGTCTCAACACTCCAGTCCCTCCGTAGCGATTTAGTCAGCGTCAACCAACAGGTACAGTTCAATTTCCGGGATAGTGTAGAACCCATTTATCGGCAGTCAGTGCAACTCTTATTACAAGAGTCAGGACAAGGAAAACCGGATTTAGAAAAAGTACGCCAACGCATAGAAGCATTGCAATTAGCGGAATTAGATAATTTTTTCCGGGAAGCTTGCTTAAATAATCAATTTGTAGTTCTTGACAAAATAGTAGATCAAGATAATCCCAACACAGCCATTTTCTACCCGATTATTTTAGACAATAAATTAGAGGTTGTCCTGAAGCTTCCCAAACAACCGTTGATACATATATCCCCTCAAAATAACTGCCCCTCTCAAAATAACTGTGAGGATGTAGAGGGTGTAATTACAAAAATGCGAGCAGCAATAGTCCAACCCAATACCGGGAAAGAATTTAAAAAACAATCCCAAAAACTTTACAATTGGTTAATTAAACCTGTGGAAGTAGACCTACAAAAGAGCGGAGTTACAACTTTAGTATTTATCCTAGATGGGTCTCTGAGAAATATTCCTATGTCTGCATTGTATGATGGACAAAACTATTTAGTCCAGAAGTATGCTGTAGCTCTGAGTCCTGGACTGCAACTATTTCCTCCTAAACCTCTAATGCCAGGAAAAATAAATGTTCTGGCGGGAGGACTATCGCAACCACCCAAAAATGAAAATTTTGCACAACTTCCCTATGTCAAGGAAGAACTAGATTTAATCCAAAAGTTGGGTTTAACCAAAAATACACTTTTGGATCAAGATTTTACGAAGAAAAACTTAGAACAATCAATTAATGTCCAACCTTTTGGAGTAGTTCATCTAGCAACACACGGTAAATTTAGTTCCAAAGCTGAAGAGACTTTCATCCTTGCAGCCAACGGACGCATCTATGTTAGAGAATTAGATGGGTTGCTCAAAAGTAGAGAGCAAAATCGAACAGAGCAAATTGAATTACTTGTTCTCAGTGCTTGCGAAACCGCAGCCGGAGATAACCGTGCTGTATTGGGATTAGCAGGAGTTGCTATTCGAGCAGGAGCGCGGAGTACCTTAGCATCCTTATGGCAAATTGGTGATAATTCCACTGCTTTGTTTATTGGTGAATTCTATCGTCAGTTAACAACTGGCAAAGTAACAAAAGCAGAGGCTTTACGTCTTGCTCAATTAAAATTGCTGAATGATTCTGCATACAGTCGTCCTATGTATTGGTCTCCCTATGTGTTAGTTGGTAATTGGTTGTAAAAAGACAGATACAAGCAGCTTTTAAGAATGCAATTAATTATCATTACTATACTCTTTGAGTAAGATAGATGATCGACTGAAGAGGGATTCAGCATCAGAAGAACATTTTTGTATCTCATTCAATCGAGTATTTATCTCTTCAATCAAGCTTTGTTGCCCCGTTAAATTTTTAGATTTGTCTATTAAATTTATCAAGTTCAATGCTTGACTAAACCAATCAATAGCATTTTTATAGTTTTGTTTTTTAAGATAGCAAACAGCCAACATTTTCATATTCTCTGCATCATCTAAATCTAAGTGCTTTTCCCAGATTATTTTTTTTAAATTTAAAGCCTCTTGATAACTATCTACAGCTTTATCATATTCACCTGAATAAAAATAAGTTTCGGCCAATTCACATACAGTGTTAGCTACTTTAATATTAATGTCTCCATAAAATCTTTTCTCTATCTCTATAGATTTATTGTATAGTTCCTTGGCTTTGTCGTAGTTTTGTTTTACTTCTTTATCGTCTCTGTCTTTCCTTTTCAAGAGAAACATTGCATAGTCAAAGTAAAATATGCCTAAGTTGTGATAGCTTTCTGCTAAAGTCGGATTATCTTTTTGCTTTGCACGAATTTCTTCTGCTTGCGTATAATATTTTTTTGCTTCCTTCCATTGTCCTCGTAAACTGTGTAACCACCCTAAATTTGCTAAATTGCGTGGTTTATCATCTCGATGTTCTATATCAGACTGTTCTTCAGTAAGGTATTCCTTGATAATGTCTGAAGCCTTCCCAAGGTAAAATTGGGCTTCGTTAAGGAAACCTTTGGCTTCACTACAGAATTTGTCACAGACATAGAGATATAGATAGGCATAACCCAAATAATCTTGACTTATTGCAATATTAAGTCGGATTTCTCTACGCTGCTCCAAACTATCAGGAGAGTTGTCTTTAAGCCATTCTTCACCCCCTGTTGAGGCTTTTTCATAAAGTAATTTAGCCTGTTCATAGTTCTTAAATGATAAATATATATGTGCTAAAGAATTCTGAATTTTGAAAATATAAGGATGTTGGTTTCCTAGACTACTTTTAAGAGTGTCTAGACAATTTTCATATTGCTTTTTTGCTTCAGTATATTGTCCATTACCTTCATAATATCTGCCTAAACCAGTAAACAGATCAACTAATTCTTTAGGTTCTAAATCCTCTTTCATATCTCTCACTACTTTATTGAAATGAGGGATAGAGTCTTTCACATTTTCTAGTTCTTGCTGTGTTGGATTAGGGGGAATTTTTTTAGATTCTTTTACCATTACTTGGTAAAATATCTGCTTTAAGTTTTTAGCTAGGAATTTATTTTTTATTGATAAATCTTCCAATTTTTGCTGAAGAAAAGTTTGAATAAATTTGTGAGATTTACCAAAATTCTCTGAGTTGTTTTGAATTAAATTAAATTTAATAAGGTCAGACTTTGCCTCTAACCTATAAAAGGTTTTGTTAATTTTTCCAAATTCACTCTCATCGAATTCCTTTCCTAGCTCTTTTATCAAAGCCCAAGAAATTGGAGTCGCAGCAAACAAACTTAGTAAATATGCAAAGGTTTGAGTTTTCAAATCTAAATACTTCCAGTTTACTTCAAATGCATCAAATATCGTAGATTTGTTAGCTATACGCTTGTTAGCTATACGCTTGATATCATTTTCCTTTAGATCACTTAGTTCACTGTAAATATTCTCTAATGTGTCTCTTTTTAGCAAGTCTCCTACAAATTCTAACCCTAAAGGCATATCCTCCAACTGTTGACAAATAGCCCCTGTTTTCGTTTCGTCTTTCTCGACCTGATCTTCTGCGTATGCTGCAAGCAACTTTATGGATGCTTGTCGTTCTAAGACATCCAATTGTATCGTTTTTTGACCAAAGGAATTTGGAGTGGTAATCAAAACTTTAAAGTTTTGACTATCTGTATCTGGAAAATATTTGTTGATCTGGTTATAATTTTCCTCATTAATACTGTCCAATACCAAAAGTACCCTGCACTTGTTTATCAGAGGTTTCAATTCATCGCGATAAAAATTAAAAGTTTTTTGTGTATATTCCATATCATTGGATTTATCGTATGGTGAAGATTTCCTTAATAACCCTCGGAAACATTCCTCCAACGCAATTTCAATATCTGGAACTGATTTTTCCTGTGCATCTATTACCCAAATCCCACCAGGGTAAGCTTTCTTTTTACGAGATTTTCGAGCATATTGATCTACTAGAGTTGTTTTGCCAATTCCACCTAAACCAGTAATGACAATACGGGTATTATTTTGAAATTCCTTATCTATTTCTTCTATATTCGTATCTCGCCCGACAAACTTAATTAGGTCAAGACTATTGTCAACAAGGTTGTTAGGAATAGTTAGTTGTATCTGTTCATTTTGATTAATCTGTTGATCTTGAGCAAAAAGTTGTCCTCCCTCATTGTCTTGCCAGCGCAAGTAAAGAACTGGACGATACCATTGGTTGCCTTCTGATCCCATTGCATATCGCCCTAAGCTCACAGATCTAGCAAGAGAATTCTTTTTGCAAAGAGAAGAGTAAAATTTTTCAGCAAACGCTGTAGCCGCATCAACTCTCACTGAGAATTGCATTGCCACAACCGCAGGTACTCCGCTCCTTATTAAACTTTGTGCCACTCCATTGAAAACGGATTGACTATTCAAAGACATACCTGAATTACAGGCACTTAATACTACGGCTAATACTCCCTGCTGCTGTCCTGGAGTATCAGTCAAGGAGATTTTGAGAAGTAATTCACTAAATTCGTTTGCACTAACATAATGGGCTTTGCGAGTTTCATGGGAAAACAACAAATATCCCTGAAATTCAGAAAGGGGACCCTCATGATTGTTGCAATCTTCATTCCTGCATTCTTTTGAATCTCTATAAGCTCTATAACAAGTCTCACAACGACGACCAAAAAATCCATGCCCATCAAAATGCAGTACATGAGGACGAGTATCTTTTTCTCCACTGTTTATCAGAACCTGTTCCAACTTTTTCAATGTAGCGCTTTCTAGCACTTCAAGCCGAATTTGGGCATTTGATTCTTTCTGATCTCCCTTCGATTCTGTCTCAGCTTTACGCAAGCTGTTGATAACAGCCTCATGCTCTGTTAAGTCTAATTTTTGTAATTTATTTCTATCGTCATAGGCATTTGAAGACACTAAAAGAACATTGATTTTGTCGGTTGGAATCAGAGCAGGTTGTGGGTCAGTATATTCAATGTAGCGCGAGAATGTTACCACATCCTGGCTGAGAAATTTACCCTCATCATAAAGAAGTTCCCACGGATAATCAGCCAAACGAACATACTTGGATACATCTTCTGGAAATGAAAATCGGATATGCAGGTGTGTGAGATCTCTTTTGGCTTTGGAGAGGGCTCGGTTTAGTACCTTATTATTGTCATGTCCAGAAGGAAAGATACATTGAAAAAGAGACGTTCCAATTTTGGTCAATAGAGTAGAAGGATGTTGAAAATACTTTTGAAAATTCTTAGGGTTTTCACACAACCAGCCTTGGTCAAGCAACCACTGTTCCTCTCCTGGTTTTTTGAATTCCCCAGATTCAAAATGCTCTGATTCTAGAACTTTAAGCAGAGTATGTCGCCAGTTTTTTAATTCTTCTAGAGGCTTTAGGAATTCTACAAATGGCAGGGATGTCTTTCGTAAAATTGCTTCACCGCCTACACTTAAATTTTTAACCTTTACACTAAAATGAACTTTATCTTCGCCAATTGGAATGAACTCTATTTGTAACAGTTCCATAGCATTTAATTATTAGTTTTAAATATCATACCGTTTATGTGAATTAGGCGACCTCTGCAATTCCATTGATACTTCTAAAATTATCTTTTTGGGAAATGCTAGAAACCCTAATAAAACAACAAGATTTTTCAATTCACATAAGGCGTACCCTCTTCCGTCAAAGTAGGGTAAAATCTTAATTCTTCGTTGACTCAAAAAACACAACTTAGTTAATTTATCCAATAGTGATGGAAGAGGGTTATCATATTTCAATATAATTACCTGTCAAGATAAAGATAAAAGATACCTTCCTTCCTTACAGCGCTTCCGGCTATTAGGCAATACAGTTTTGCTCCTTGTCCCTCTCCTATCATAGCTTTCAGCCTTAAGAATTTACCTCATAGCTGCCGGAAGTGCTGTATTCAGATTTATCATTCATCATCATCAGGGATGCCACCACCGCCTTTCATTGCTGCAAAGGGTACTTTGCGCTTGATTGACTCCAAATATTTAGGATTTTGCTTCTCCAGAATATCGAGCAATTGCTGTTTAGTGAACAATGGCTCTAAAGTTACCTTAATTTTCTGGACATCATCACGACTACCACCACCTTTGAGATCAACATTAACGAAAAGCTTTAGCCCAGGACCAGCATTTACCCCAGCACTACCTTCTTTTTTGACTGTCACCTGTAACTCCAACTCGATATTACCGTAGGCAAAAAGGGGAATATCTGTGGACTGCAATAAACCATCCTTCCCCTCCTTGAAAGAAGACAAAACTGATGCTTCCAGAAGTTCTTGTTTTACCTGTTTTAGTAGTTCTGCTAATCCAATCTGATTTTCGTCTGACACAATGTTTCTCCCTATTAAATAAATCCTGGATTTCCTGTTCGTCAGCAATTATGACAACTTATATAGAAATCCGCTTTGATTCCTAAAATTACTTGCGTAGTCAGGCAAAAAGCAAGAGGATTCCAGAATATTAAGGTGTACTGATTTTTGAACAAAAATCAAACAGAAGTCCTATATTAAGTTGCTATAATTGTCGTTTAATCAATCAGTATCTCATGGTTTGTGGTATTTCTAGTACCACCAGGTATATCCATTCTTGTCGCGGCCATCAGCATTAGCATTAGCATTAGCGATTAAATTTTCGCAGTTATCGATAGATGTATTTCTTACCTTTAGATCCTGAGTACTCTCATTATACCCATAGCACTTAATTTGCTGATAACTGCTTTTAAACTGATTTTTATTGGCAATTGCCAAAGCAGAACCAACACCAATTGCTGTAATCCCCAAAACTGAAATCAGAGCAACTGTAACTTTTACAATCGGTTTTTTTTGTTTACTGTTCATGTTTTTTGATTCTCTAATTAACTGTTGTTAAGTCTCTTATTAACTCAGCCCTGCTGGTCATTTTTCATGGCTTAGTCTAAACTCCAGCTATAAAGCTTTTATCTGAAATTACATTCAGAAATGAGGCAGGAGACCTACATTAACTAATTGGTTGGGTTTTTTCCTTTTATTCACATCCTGCACCTTCGCAATAAAGATAGCGTGGCATAGCCCTAACTACGAAATAATAAGAGTTCTAGACTTTAGGACTTACTCATTGACAGAATCGACTAAATCAGGACAAGAGCAAACATAACGGGTTCTTCGGTACTTTTTATGAAAAACTAGCTTCAAACTCGTTAAAATCCTTATTTCGTAGGCAGTTCATTAAAAATCAAGGAGCCACGCAAAAATGTGAGGTATAAAATCCAATCTCACATTTTCGCGTTGCTCCCAGCCCTAATTTATTGGCAGTTTTTTAATTAATTAATTAAAGGAAAGACAGCAATATTCTCCAATTTGATTGATTGCAATAAACTTTGCCAATCTGCTGCTAAAGACGCATCATTAGAATTAGCAAGGCGTAATTGCCCTAGCATTGTCAAAGCATCAAACCAAATACCATTAGCAGCATAAATGGCAATTTTTTGTTGAGGGTCTGTTGCCTCCTCTAACTGCTGCTCTAAAATAGGGTTTAAATTTACTCTTTGGATGTCTCCTTCTACATGGATAGGAACACTCGTTATTTGCTGTTGATTACAACTAATCTTAAAGAACCAGCGATATGTTTTACCTACTTGCAATGGTGCGACAGTAGATGGAATAGAAATGCCAATGACACCAGATTTTGCTGTGAGGGCGATATTTTGATTTTTATAAATTTCGTTTTCTTCGCTATCCTGTAGGACAAATTCAGCACTCATGTTGGTGTAGGGAAAGTAAAACCAAAACATTGGACGTTCAGAGGTCGTTAGTCCCCACACATCTACTGACGTTGATGTATTTGTCTGTTTACTAGTTGCCACGCGCTCTTGAAAAGGGACTAAAGCCGTGAGGGGAGTTTCCACCACAGGACAATCATTGCGGCTACCCATTCCGCTTCTACGTCCAGATACAGTACTTAACCCAGTAGGTGGTTTTGGTGGCACAAAAACTGGTCGAGAGGCTTCTTTTTTAGGTACAGGAGTTTTTTTAACTGGTTGTACAGGTTGTTTAGTAGTTGCTGGTGGTTTTGTTTGGGCTGTTGCCTTTACTGGATATTGTAAAGTACTGCTAAAAAGCAAAGCACTCACTAGAATCAACTTCTTCATAGATTTAGGGGGTGTTATCAATTAAGCCAGATAACGGCAGTAGCAAGATAAATTGCCGATAGAAAGTTCTTAGCCCGCTTATCATAGCGTGTGGCGATCGCTTCCTCAAACTCACTCAAACTGGAATAGCACTAAGATAAGCCGAAAAGTATGCAGGATAAAGACTACAGCTTTTAAAGCTATTGAACAATGAAGGGATGGGTTAGGCGATCGCTTTCAGCACTAACGAAAAGCCCTGTGCTTACCGCGCAGCGTCTGGTAGAGAAGCTAATCGCTGTGCCATGCAAATGCAGCATCATAAATGGATGCGATAACGGTGCAGGATTCAGGGCAAACGCATTTAAATTACTCTTGCTCACAACCGAAGTTAAGAACCAACTAAAAAATCGGCATTTATCGTTTGGTTGATTTTCCTATACTCGAATGGCACTAAGATAAGCCGAAAGCAAGTTGAGATAAGAGTTTAAAGGATTGAGAGTTATAAAAAACGGGTGGAGTAAGGAAAAGGATTTAATTCGCGGAAAGTTTCCGCGAATTAAATTTCCAT